>JAGGRV010000018.1 GCA_021159445.1 Deltaproteobacteria bacterium
CCTTGTCCGTTTCACTATCTTTTTCAACACTAACCTTGTAACAGTGAGATACTATAGATTTCGCATCATCCTTCATAATGATTAGAGTAATCCATGTAATCTGCGAAATCTGTGGATTAAAATAGCTAAAAAAACTTGTCAGGAATTTATGCATAGAATAATGAAGAACACAAAAAGATGTGGGAGGTCAGGGCACCAGCAAGCGACCACAAACCAGAGGGCCTGTTGCCGCATAGAGACCAGAGAACCTTCTCATTCGGGGAGTTATGCAGAAACTGTACAATAACTTATACCAAATAAATAGTTGACATTGTCTCTACATTGCCATATATTATGACCATGAAAATATTTAAATGGAATGCGGAAAAAACCAAGTTCTGGCCAGGGAAAGAGGGATTACATTCGAAGAAATAGTCCAAAGAATTGAATTTGGAGCTAAAGTCATTGAAACGGATCATCCCAACAAGAAGAAATATCCGAATCAAAAAATATTGATAATTGATGTGGATGGATATGCCTATTTAGTTCCATGTGTTACAGATAAAAACGAGTATTTTCTTAAAACGATCATTCCCAGTAGGAAGGCGACCAAGAAATACCTTGGAGGAGGAAATGGCTAAAAAACAAAAAAAGATAGTCCTTGATGAATACGAGAAAGAAATCCTAGAGGCATACGAAAATGAAAAGCTAAAGCCCTCGAAATCGCAGGCTGATTACCAAGCAATAGCACGTAATACAATGAAAAAGAACCGTAAGATCAACATAAGGATTTCGGAAAATGACCTTTCCGCACTACAAAGAAGAGCCGCACGGGAAGGCATTCCCTATCAAACATTAATAGGAAGTGTGCTCCACAAATATGCCAGTGGATTTTTGGAAGAAGCCAGATAAAAAGGAACTGGCATAACGACCGCTTGGAGGAGGACGCTCGTTTCACTCGCGCCTCTCAAGCGGATCGAGAAGCTCATAAAAATGAATCCGGCTCAAAACGTTTCACTTCCTTAAGCAGTCTTGCCACTAAAGCAATAGCAGCTTCAAGGTCTGACTTGTTTAACAAACTGACAGGGGCGTGAATATACCTTACAGGAACAGACAGTGCGGCAGCCCTGGCTCCCGTACCTTCCACCTGCAAGGCCGCGGCATTGGTACCCCCAACCTTTTTTACCACTACTTGATATGGAATTCCTGCTTCTTTGGCCAGATGGACCAGGAAATTGCTCCAGGCCCTATCTGCCAGGAATCTTCCGTCACTTAACCTGATCTCAGGACCTTCTCCAAGCCTGGCAAATATGCGATGGGACGGCACTCCCGGCAGATCATTGGCCATAGTACCTTCGATCGCCAATACCAGATCAGGATTTATCCGTCTTGCAACAGGGCCTGCACCCTTCAGACCGACTTCCTCCTGGGCCGAGGCCACAATATACAGATCGCATCCCGGCTCTGGAATCAGCTTTAAGGCCTCAAGCATCACAAATAACCCTGCGCGGTCATCAAAGGCCTTGGCCTGAAGAAAGCTGTCGTTCTCAGACCAGATCCCAGGGAAGGTCACAGGATCGCCAACCTTGACCTGAGACTTAACCTCTTCGGGATGCAGACCCACATCTACAAATAGCTCCTCCACAGGAATGCCCCTTTCCTTTTGGCTGTCTTTTCCAGACAAAAGGTGCGGAGGGACCGAGCCTATTATCCCCTGCAGGGGCTCAGTCCCCCAGACAAGCACTGACTGGCCATACAACACCCGTGGATCTATCCCGCCCACAGTTACTACCCTTATGAAACCAAGCTCATCAACATGCTGTACCATGAGCCCTACTTCGTCCATGTGGGCATCGATGAGCAGCCTCGGCCCTTCTCCAGAAACCCTTGCGATGAGACTACCCATAGCGTCAGTGCTGATCTCGGCTGTCAGCCCTCCAAGGATTTCCTCTACTATATCTCTTACTGCTCCTTCCCTACCGGAAATGCCTGGTGCCAGGGTCAAGCGTTTTAGAAGACTAATATCCATACTGTTCATTCTCCTCTTGAGTGCAGAAAACCGACAAAACTAACATCCCGGTTTTTAACCCGGTGATTGCGAAAACATAGTACTAGTCCAGTCTCAAAAAAGGATAGCGCTCAAGATCCCCATGTGTCCAGATGGACATGCCTGTCCGACTACCCACTGTCTCAACTACTACGATAGCGTCTGGATTCTGGAATGAGATATCTCCTCCCATTCCCTCCCTTTTCAGTGCATCAAGTAAAAAGTCGTCAAGGAAGCATTCCTCTGCGTTGCTGGCCATTTTCCCCTTGAAACCGCGTCGGTGCATCCGTACGTGAAAGCTCCTATCTGCCAGCATTGATATCCATTTAGAGGCAATTTCACTCGCTTTTTTTTCAAACTCATCTGCTGATTGGAAGTTAAAGGTTTGGGTAACAGGCATTACCCGACTGATAAGACTGAGAATATGAGGATCATCCTGTACCCACTCACGGAGAGTCTCCAAAAAATTTTTAATATTATCCACCTTCATGACCAGTATGTTATAAAAATCTGTCTTGGCTACTAGTCCCAATTCTTCCAAAAGCTCAAATGCCGGTCGAAATCCCCTTTCACGGACACTTATGACTACATTCCAATCACGCATACCATTGCCCTGTCTCTGAAGCTCTCTTAGATCCTAACCGAAATTCTTGAAACCACTCATCATGAACTGGACTGCTATGACAGCGAGTAATAATCCCATGAGCCGCGTCATCACCCGGATGCCGCCTACTCCAATCATTCGTTTGATCCATATTCCAAAGTAAAAGATAAGATAAACGATTATACAGGCTATTATGATCGCGGTTAGCAATAGGACAGTGTTAACAGAGCTGTCCGGTGGCTGTTGCCATACCAAAACAGCGGTAATGGCACCAGGGCCAGCCAGTAACGGCGTCGCCAAAGGTACAAGAGCAACATTTTCTTTTTCAATGCCTTCTTGTTCTTCTTCTGAGCTAGTCTTCAGGCCGCTAGGGAACAAACACAGCATCTGTAAGGCGTAAATAAAAAAGATAAAACCTCCAGCCAATTGGAAAGCCGGCAGGCCGATTCCAAAAAAGCGCAAAACATAATCACCTGTGATACCAAAAAAAATAAGGATAATGCAGGCTGCAAAGGAGGCAATAGCAGCCACTTTACGCCGCTCTGAAGGAGTTATTTTTTTTGTAAAAAGGAGGAAAAATGGCAAGTTGCCCAAAGGGTCCATGATGATCAACAATGGAATCAAAATAGTTATCAAAGATTCTAATGTGTGCATCATGACCACTTAATAGTACCTAAGGAACGTACAATAAATAACTTGAACAAATTAACGTCTTTTTTGCCGTCTTCTTCGTTGCTCGTCGATCACATAACCCGTTATGCTCGCTCCTCGCGCCTTGAATACAACAAAAAATCCTGTTAATTTTTGTTCAACTTATTTATCTCCCGTTCCTAATTTGAGCAATTAGCTGTTAGCCATTAGCGTTTAGCTTTGAAAAATCAAGATATTACGTTAATCAGAAAACATCCAATGGTGAAAGTTTATAATAGCAAATCATCTGTAATCATTAAACTAATAGCTAATCGCTCAATTTAGCTTCAAGCATATTCCAAAACCCTTCCTCAGGTCTGGCCTCTATCTCCAATACCCAAATTGGAAGAAGCTCTTCACCATTGGCTGCAAGTTCACGCCAGATCGGTTCTATCTTCACCCTGTCCTTATGTGTAATCACAAGGGCTCTTGCTCCTTGCTTCCCGGCCTGTGCCATCAATTTGCTCAGATCATCTCTTTTATATGAATAGTGGTCAGGGAAAGCTACTCTACCCTTTAAATCCGTTTCCAAATTCTCCAGAATTGCAAAAAAGAATTCAGGACCGGCAAGGGCACAAACAGCAAATAATGGCTCACCTGCCAGCGCGTCAGGCGTTTCAACTTCCCCTTCCATTGAAAGAAATCTCGTGGCCCGCATTTCACTCAGGAATACAGGCCGGCCCGGGACCATTGTCTGAAGCTCTCGCCTGCCTATCTCCTGGTCAGCGAGAGATAATGCATCTGCCCTTGTCAACAGAATCGCAGTCGCCCTGGAAAGCGCTGAGACAGGCTCTCTCAGATCACCCCCAGGGAATACCCATTGCGTCCCAAAAAAATTTATTGCAGGCAGCAGCACAAGATCAACATCCCGGGAAAGGGCCATATGCTGGAAACCGTCATCAAGGACGATTGCCTGTGCACCAAAGCGCTCTACAGCAAGCTTTCCACCAGCATACCTGTCTGAACCAACTACAACAGGAATATTCAAAAGGGCCTCGGCCATCATCACAGGCTCATCCCCGGCATCCCGCGGGGAGACCAGCACTTTCGTACCATCAGAGACCACGATGGGGCCACGCCCTGCCCTTCCTCCATACCCCCTGCTCACAACAGCCGGACTGATCCCCCGGCTCTTCAGCCAATTGGCTACAGCCAGGACATGAGGGGTCTTTCCTGTCCCGCCAAGGGAAAGATTGCCTATGCTTATCACAGGACACGAAAGTCTCCTCGTGGCAAGATACCCTCTCCTGTAAGCCCATGCCCTGACCTTCATCAAAGCGCTGTATGCGGGCGAAAGGGGCCTGCCGAGGGCCAATAGCAGTGATAAGGTGCTATCCTTCAAAATATCTCCAAACTTTTACATTAGCCAACCAATAATTAGCCACAGACCCACACAAACAAACAAATCACCAAATCACTAAATTCCCCTGAGCGCTTTCGCTACAAGATCCAGATACCTGGAGACAGCGCCCTGGTTTTTTTGTAAAAGATCCTTTGCCCTGCCACCCATATTTTTACGCTCAGAAGAGTCTCCCAGGAGCTTATTCAAAACCCCTTGCAATTCTTCTTTTCCTGACACACGCCTACCTCCTCCACAGGCCAGAAGATCTTCAGCTATCGTACGTGCGCTTTCAACATAGGGACCAAAGAGCACCGGCACTCCATAGGCCGCGGGCTCAAGGAGATTATGGCCCCCGATATTCACCAGGGTCCCACCTATGAATGCTACGTCACAGAGGCTGTAGCACTTTAAGAGTTCCCCAAGGGTATCCAACACCACTATGTCTACATCACCGGACTTCGCAACCGCGCTGCGCCTTATGGCCTTAAAACCCATCTCCATAGCCATGGATTCCAGTTCCGGTCCACGTTTCGGGTCTCTTGGGGCCAGAAGGAGTTGAAGATCTGGGAATACCTGTTTAAGGCCCTTATGGGCAGCAAGTATCAGCTCTTCCTCTCCGGGGTGCGTACTTCCTGCCACCCAAAGCGGTGCTGTGGACTCAAGGCCTATGGCCTCTCTGAGAAGAACCTTTTCAGGCTCATCAATTTGGGGCACTTCAAGGTCGTATTTCAGGTTTCCGGGGGCGCTCACTCTGTCCGGGGA
Source organism: Deltaproteobacteria bacterium (assembly GCA_021159445.1). GTDB lineage: Bacteria > Desulfobacterota > Dissulfuribacteria > Dissulfuribacterales > UBA3076 > UBA3076. The sequence continues at coordinate 5,425 of JAGGRV010000018.1, forward strand.
GAAACCAAGCCTCAAAAGTCGTTCCCTGTCATAAGACGACTGCATGGCGAGCAGATCAAAGCCTCCATACAGTAAATCCTTTACCGGCCCCAGATGTGAAAGCCTGTCTGCTGAACGGGAAGACAGGCTCCCGTTTACAAGCATCGTAGGGATACCTGACTGTCGCATATTCCATACCCAGTTGGGCCAGACATCCGTCTCAACAAGAATAAAACAGTCAGGCGATATTCCCTTTATTACTTTGTTTACCAAAGGCAGCAGATCAAAAGGAGCCGTGGTGATCACATGGGCGGTACGGCCCAGCTTTTTTTTAAGGGCAGTGAGCCCTGTAGCTGTTGTGGCGGAACAGATTATCCCCGCCCCTTGCCATCTTTGAGAGATGGCTGTTACCAGGGCCGACGCTGCATTTACTTCCCCGACTGACAGGGCATGAACCCATATCCTGGGGGACAGGCCCTTGAGGGGAGACAGGTCGGGAAGCCTTCCAAGCCTTCCTGCCAGGTGGCCCCTGTACTTGGACCTGGAAAGAAGATATAGCAGGGCCGGAGGACCCAGACACGGCAGGGCCGCAACCTGGAGCAGGTTATATATTATCAGTATCGAGCGTGTCAGCGCCATGCCTTTATCACAACTTCTCCAACCACTAATACATATGTTGTTACTTCTTTTGGCATCCTTCACGGCAGGTCAAAAGTAGTTTACAATTTGTTATGTTGGAAATTGGAAATGCAACTTCTCAATAATTCTGGGTAACAGTCACTGGATTCCCGCGAAGGCGGGAATCCATCGGATAGTCTAAAAATATGATTTGCCAGGACTTATTGAGAAGTTACTTGAAAATTAGGTAACGCATCTACATCTTTGTGTTCTCCCCAATTTCAAATTTCAAATTTCAGCATC
>JAGGRV010000255.1 GCA_021159445.1 Deltaproteobacteria bacterium
TCCGTTCCGGTGCGAACCTGTCTGAACTTCTCGCAAAACGGGATGTAGATGCATATACAGTTTTTACGAAGAGTATCATGGATTCTTCTCTTCTTCAGCCTTACCAATGGGTGCAAAATCTTGAGCAATTCAAAGACATCGACGACTCCGCCTGTGTATCCAGGCTGGAGGTTCGCCTGGTCCGTCGTGAATACGCAGCCAAGGGTCTGGATGTTATATCCGGCCGATCTCCGGAAGAAATGGCGGGATTTAAAAGCCAGATAATCGATGATTTCGCAATCGAACCATATCGGGCCGGCAGGAAGCAAAAGATTCCAGCCAATGGAAAAGAACATGACCTTCGCTGTCTCAAAGGTGAACTGAGCTATGGCCCCGCAGAAGAAGACGAAATGATCGAATTGACCGAAGGGCTTATCAGCTTCAGGGTCTTACATATGGGATATCTGAACAGCTTTATGGAAGGTGCCCGGCTGGGATTTGGAAATGACAAGATATATCTTTCGATGCTGCACTATCTCGGCAAAGAGGGCCATTTTGCTCAGGCAAAAGAGTTGTTTGAGGCATGGATCGGCAAACGGGACGGTAAGGAAAAATCTGACATTCATATGATGGGCGGATTTATCTATGGGAATCTGCTTGACCTGGATAACGCCATCACCTGCTACCGGAAAGTGATCGAACTGGACCGGACATCCACGGCATTATCGAGCCTTGGTAAATTCTATCTGGTTAAAGGAGAAAAGGAAAAAGCGCTTTCATATCTCAAAGAAGCTTTTGAGCTTGAACCGGACCCCGTGAACGGGCGGATTATTTCAATAATAAGTGAAGAAGACTGGAAGATAAAGAGCCTGACCCTCTGCATGATAGCAAAAGATGAGGAGGAAACAATCCTACAGGCCCTGGAATCTGTAAAAGACATTGTGGATGAGATTATAGTTGTAGATACCGGCTCCTCTGACAACACCAGGGAGATTATCAGGGAATTGGGGGGAAAGGTCATTGAGACCGAATGGCAGGACGATTTTTCTGTTGCAAGAAACCTTGCTCTGAAAGAAGCGACCGGTGACTATATATTGTGCCTGGACGCGGATGAGTTTATCGATCCCCGGGAGCGGTTCGGATTACTTCTGGTAAAGGGGCTTTTGCCGCCTGCCAGGGCAACGAGGGCATACAGAATCAAAGTGGAGCCGGCCAAAGAAGCCGTGGGGTTGTCGGTGTCATATCTCTCCAGGCTCAAAGGACAGGAATCGGCGGACTATCAGATAAGAATTTTTCCCGCCGGGAAGGGGATTCGGTTTCATGGCGCTGCATTCGAAACCGTTGATGAATCATTGCGCCGCCTGGAAATCGAGGCTGCCGGAAATGACATATTCAAGATTACACATTCAAGGCCGGACGGGAAAGTTAGAGATCAAAGAAAGATTCCGGCTGTTTTAAAATGTTTCAAATCAGCCCTTGATCCGGCAAAGGCGCTGGAAGGAGGTCTGTTTTTCCTGAGGCTCGGGGAACTTGGCCGGGCATATCCCTGGTTGGAAAAGACGGAGAAAATGGAGCCGGTGCTTTCAGTAAAGATAGCGCAGCTCTATTCAATGAAAAATCAACTTGACCTGGCCGGGAAGATCATCAAAAAGGGGCTTGAATACTCTCCCGGATCGTCCGATCTGATTCTTGCGCTGGCAGGGGTGTATCATAAAGAGGGACAATACAACAAAGTCCGGGAACTCCTGAGCGACAGAATTGATGTTATTAAGGAAGACCAGGGCCCGGAAGCTGCCGCGGAGGCCTCCTACTATTACGGGATTGCGTTATTGGAAGCAGATCTCCTCGCGGAAGGGATAGATCATATAGCGTATGCTTCAGAAAAAGATCCTCTGAACACCGGATATATGATGGGCAGCATTTACGCTTTTTCAAAGGCGGGTCAATGGGAAACCGCCATAGAATTGGCAGGACGGATAGTAGATAAGGAAGGAATGGAGATAGACCGGGAAGTCAACGATTTTGCGGACGTGTCCCTTGTTTTTATGGAGCTAAGCAAGCATTTCGGGAAAGCCGGCCGGGTTGACGAGGAAAGTATGTGCCGGAAAATTATCGAGATTATCCTTCAAACACAACGTTTAAAAAAGGAAGAAATGGAGAAGATGGCCGGAATGTTGGAGTCTGAGGAGGAGAGCGCTGATGGCTAAAAATTTAACGTATGAACAAAACATGGAATTTTTGGAAAAAAGAGACTCAAAGCTGGCCGGGAGGGTCCGGGCGGCGGATAAAGGAGACTCCTTCAAAATCATCCGCTCAAAGACAGGCTATCCAAACGTGATAATTGAGAAAGGATTTGATGCAGAGGCGCTCTATGACAATAGTGATCCCCTGAAATATTGTCGTCAATATTTAAAATCCCTCGATATTAAATATGCCCCCATTGTAATCTTCATGGGCCTTGGCCTTGGATATCATCTTAATCTGTTTTTTAAAGAATACAGCAAGCGGCTCAAAACAGAAGAAATCGTTATCTTTGAAGAAAATATCGGCCTGTTTCGTCTGGCGCTCGAGCTGGGTGATTTCCGTAAAATTATTTCTCATTCGAACATTCACCTCTTTGTTGGTGAAGATCCCGAAACTGCCTTCCCGAAGCTGAGGACCGAAATTCTTCTAAGTGAAAAAAACCGGATTGTTTTAAGATCGGTCAAGATTATCCCTGTCCCGGCAAGCATTTTACAGGGCAATGAATACTATCTGCGAGCGCTCAAAACGGTCAAGGATGCGGCTCGCCAGGTAATGATCACTGCCGGGAACGACCCGTTTGACAGTCTTGTCGGTCTGGAAAACATGTTTAAAAACCTTGAGGATATAATTTCCAGTCCCGGTTTAAATCTCTTTCATGACAGGTTTAAAGGAAGGCCCGGCATACTGGTGGCGGCAGGACCGTCGTTGAACAAAAACATGCACCTTCTCAAAGACCTGCGGGATCGCGCCCTTATCATAAGTTGTGACGCAAGCTTCATTCCCCTTATGAAAAATGGAATCCGGCCGCATCTGGTAACATCGCTGGAAAGAACTCCGGGGGTTGATCTATTTTATTCCGGGGTTAAGGATTTTCAGGGAACTTATTTTGTTGCATGCCCGGTCCTCATGCCGGAAGTATTTTCCGCCTTCAAGGGGGAAAAGATTATCGCTTACAGGGCGTTTTCTCACTTTGACTGGCTGGAGAATGAAAAGGGGTCACTGAGTACAGGCATGTCCGTGGCCAATATGGCATTTAAGATTCTCGAGGCATTGGAATGCGACCCTGTCATTCTGGTCGGGCAGGATCTCGCCTATTCCGAGGAGGGTGATACCCACGTTGAGGGCAATATATTTGGCGAACGCAGCGAGGGAATCCTTCAGAAACCGACGATCATGCTTGAAGGAAATGACGGCAGGCCCGTAAGGTCGGAGAGACAGTGGGAGATCATGAAAAACACATACGAAGAGGATTTAGAGGCCTGGCCGGGTAAATGTATTAATGCGACAGAGGGTGGCGCCAGGATTCGAGGGGCCGAAGCAATGACCCTTAATGAGGCGATTCGGAAATATTGCACGGAAGAGTTCCGGCCGGAGTTAATAATCAAAGAGGTATTTTCTGATTTTGAAAGGAAAAATGTTGATGTTGAAGGGGAATTAAAAAGGATCCGCAGAAAGGCAATAGAGACCCGGAAAACCGTCCGGGTTACAATCAACAAGTTTAAGGAAGCCTTGAAGGATGCCCGTCTTGCCGAAAAGGAAATCATCCGGCCATTTATTGATAAAGGTTCGGCCATCGACACTGAAAGGCTCCTGGATATCGAGAAAAAGTTCCTTGAGTTGAGTAAAACGCTTAATGATCAAAGAGACAGAAAATTGTTCGACATCACCGCCCATACCGTGCAGCCCTATGATACGTGGTTTACCCATGAACTGAGCTTCCTTAAGGATATTTACACGGATAAGGATTGTCTGCCTGCTGCGACAGTTCTCAAGATGAAGGAATGGTTTGCCGTAATAGGACACCTTCTTGTTTGCACAGAAGATGTTCTGAAAAAGACTGAAAAAGAGTTGGGTGAAGAAGTTGGTGCAGAGATTTTTTAGGTTACCAACAGGAAATATCTGATGCCTCACGCAAAGGCGCAAAGACGCTAAGATAAAAAAATAATATAAAAGAAAATTATGACTGAAAATGAGATTGCGAAAATAACTGTTGATGCTGCGTATCATATTCATAAAGGATTGGGGCCGGGATTATTAGAAAGCGTTTACGAAATAGTATTGTCGCAAAAGTTAAAGAAAAAGGGCTTAAAAGTTGAACGGCAAGTACCGGTTCCAATTGTTTTTGACGGAATAAAATTTGATGAGGGCTTCAGAGCAGATCTTATTGTCGAAGGCAAGGTAATAGTGGAACTTAAGTCTGTTGAAAAAGTAATTCCTGTACATAAAAAGCAGTTGCTAACTTATCTGAAATTGGCTGACAAGAGGTTGGGATTGTTAATCAATTTCGGTTCAGAATTAATTCGCGATGGCATATCAAGAATCGTAAACGGTCTGAATGATTAACTTAGCGCCTTAGCGCCTTTGCGTGATAAAAACAGCCCCTACCCCCATACCAACCCCAAAAAAATTCTAAAGTAAATCACCCCCCCAGCCGATAAACATATCAAGCAGTCAACAAAGCAAGTCCATTAAAATGGTGAAAGGAGGTGAGAAGCAGGAAGTAACGGAGCAAGCCCCGGTTAAATAACTTGCAGATTTAACGGGGTAAAAAGTAAAAACTCTTCTGGCAAGGATGCCGGGAGAAACAGTGAAGGGTTGAGAGTGAGGAGTTAAGCCTTAGAAATAGTTAACTCAAAACTCAGAACTCAAAACTCAAAACTTAACATCAAGGAGGATAAAATTATGGCTTTAAGAATTGCAAATAACATTGCTGCGATGAACACCCAGCGTTGGTTGGGTGTCGCAGATGCCGGGATGAAAAAATCTCTTGAAAGATTGTCATCCGGTTACCGGATCAACCGAGCCTCGGATGACGCCGCCGGGCTTGCTATTTCCCAGAGCTTCCGGGCAAACATAGCAAGCTTCAAGGTAGCTTCCCGAAATACATCTGAGGCTTCCTCGCTCTTGCAGGTGGCTGAAGGCGGTATGGACCAGATCGGTAATATGCTCACCCGTCTGAAAGAGCTGGCCACACAGGCAGCCTCTGCTAATGTGGGCGACACCGAGCGAGTAAAAATTAACGCGGAAGCAACGGCGCTGACTACAGAAATCGACCGGATCGCCAATTCCACCAAATACGGAAGTTCAGATCTGCTTGATGGAACCTTCGGCGCAAGCAAAGAAGGCACTCTTGATGCCGGCAACAAAGGTGAAGGTGTAGTTAATGACAACATTATATACGACTTCACGACAACCTTCACGTCAACCACAACCATGACCGGCCCAATTTCGGATTCTGTTGATGGGAAGTGGAAATTTGTTACTACTGGGGCTCAAACTGCAGGCGATTTAGTGGTAAAGATTCAAAACAGCGCAGGAACTCTGGTCGAGACGGGTACTGTAGTGTCAAAAACGGTTACCTTTGCGGAGCTGGGGATGACAATTGAGTTTGGCACAGTTATTAATAGTACTGTTAATGACGACACAGTCGATTTCTACCGCACAGGGCTTACCAATGTCAGCGCAGAATCCGCGGATGCCGGAACATACACCATAACCGATGCCGCAGGCACCAGCATTACGCTGGCCAATTCGGCGGGCACCATCAGCCAGACAGTGGATGTTAGCGCCGGCGAGCCGGCAAGTTTTGATCAGTTAGGCATCTCCTTCGATGTGGGGGCAAATTATGAGCTTGAGGATTTAAATGGCGCAACCCTCTCAATCACAGACACCGGAAGCGCCGGCAATACCTTCCAGATCGGCTCGGAGAACAATACTAATAACCGGATCAGCATTTCGATCAGTGGTGTAGGAACAAGCGATCTTGGCATAAACGCTATAGACTTGAGTAGCGCGTCCGGAGCTCAGGACGCCCTTGACTCGATTGACGGAGCCGTCAGCGCCCTTGCAGGGGCAAGAGGCGACATCGGTGCGAACATGAACAGGCTGAGCTACGCGGCCGCGAACCTTTCATCCATGATAGAAAATGTGCAGGCCGCTGAATCGGTCATTCGGGACGTGGATATGGCGACAGAGATGACGGACTTTACCAAGAACCAGATCCTGCTCCAGGCTGGTACTGCGATGCTTTCCCAGGCGAATATGTCGCCGCAGCAGGTACTTGCGCTGTTTGG
>JAGGRV010000099.1 GCA_021159445.1 Deltaproteobacteria bacterium
CCGCATCTGCTTTGTTGTCGGGCACTTGAAGTACAGGGAGTACGTCTGTGTACCCGTAGGCCTCGCATCTACAGCACCCTGTAAACGCCTACAGTTCGTTTGCGGTAAAACAGGCGTTGTAATCCCGTGAATGGAAAAAGGTAAATAATCTTAATATGTTAATGGTCACCGACCTAAATTGAGAAAACAAAATTTGGAGTTTCCGTTCAGGACTACTTATGAATACTGACCTATCATTTATTACTAACGAAAAAAAACAAAACCTAAAAGACAGATTTGAAGTACTTATTAAAGATACCTCATTCTTTGACTGCCTTGTAGGTTACTTCTATTCCAGCGGCTTTCATGCCATATACCAGTCTCTGGAAAATACAGAAAAGATAAGAATTCTTATTGGAATCAGCACAAACAGACAGACTTTCGAATTACTGGAAAATGCCAATAAACCCAAACAACAACAAATTGATTTCTCGCATGCAGAAGCCAAGCAGGAAGTTGAAAATCTTGTTCAACAAGAAATGGAAGATTCTGAGGACAACAGGAAAGTTGAAGAAGGCGTCCATAAATTTATAGAATGGATTAGAAGCGGCAAGCTGAAAATCAGGGTTTATCCGTCGCAGAATATACACGCCAAACTCTATATTATGACATTTAGGGAAGGCGACAGGGATACCGGTCGAGTTATCACAGGCTCCAGTAATTTCACACAAGCCGGACTGATCGACAATCTTGAATTCAACGTGGAACTGAAAAACAGAAGTGACTATGATTTTGCGAAAAATAAATTTGAGGAATTATGGTGTAACGCTGTAGATGTCAGCGAAAAATATGTTCAGACCATTCAGGAAAAGACCTGGCTCAGTCAAAATATCACGCCTTTTCAGTTATACCTGAAATTTCTCTATGAATATTTCAAAGATGAACTCAGCCAGACAGATGAAGTATTTATTAAGTATCTCCCGCAGGAGTTTAAAAAGCTTGAATATCAGGAGCAGGCGGTCTTAAATGCTAAAAAGATACTTTTGGAATACGGCGGCGTTTTTATTTCCGACGTTGTGGGCTTGGGAAAAACATACATTTCAGCAATGCTGGCAGGTCAACTGGACGGCAGAACGCTTGTTATCGCCCCGCCGGCGCTTCTCGGAAAATCCAATCCAGGTTCCTGGCCGAATATTTTTTCAGACTTCAAAGTCTCGGCGGATTTCGAATCTATCGGCAAATTGGACCACCTGTTGGCCAGGGGGACAGACAAATACACAAATATTATTATAGATGAGGTACACCGTTTTCGAACCGAAACAACAATTTCCTATGAGAAACTGGCGGAAATATGTCGTGGGAAAAGAGTTATCCTGGTAACTGCAACTCCTTACAACAACACCCCAAAAGATATTCTAAGTCTTCTTAAGCTGTTTCAAAAAGCCAAAAAAAGCACCATTCCCAATCTGCCTGACCTGGAAGCATTTTTTAACGGTCTTGGCAAAAAACTTAAAAATCTGGACCGAAAGAAAGACTATACCGAATACATAAATACAGTAAAAGCAAACTCACGGGAAATACGCAATAAAGTTCTTAAATATTTAATGGTACGCCGCACCAGGACTGAAATTGAAAAATATTTCAGCAAAGACATAAAAGAGCAGGGCCTCAAATTTCCGGATGTTAAAAAACCGGTGCCGCTATTTTACGAGCTCAATGACAAGGAAGACGATATTTTTAATAAAACCATCGATCTTATTGCCAATAAATTCATATACGCACGCTATATGCCCATGCTCTATTATACAGGCAAAATTGATCAGCTTGAAGAACAGTCCCAACGTAACATGGGCCGGTTTATGAAAATCCTGCTGATTAAACGCCTGGAGAGCAGTTTCTTTGCCTTTAGAAATTCAGTGGATAGATTCCTGCATTCCTATGAAATGTTCCTAAAAGAGTTGGATAACGGCAATGTGTATGTAAGTAAAAAGCACACCAACAAGATATTTGAACTGCTTGAAAACGACGATGACGAGGCGGTCCAGCGATTGATAGATGAAGGCAAAGCGGAAAAATATAAGAGCAAAGATTTCAGAAAAGGGCTCAGGAAAGATTTGCAGCATGACCATGATATCCTTCTGGAAGTTAAAAAGCTTTGGCAGAAAGTCAACCGTGATCCGAAGCTTATAAAAATCATAAACGATTTGTCAAAAAATACTGTCTTACAAAAAAACCATCTCATCATTTTTACCGAATCAAAAGAGACCGCCAAATATCTGTTTAAAAATATTAATAAAGAATATCCCGGCAAGGTTCTTTTGTTTACTGGCGGTTCAGGCGAATCTATCCGTGACAAAGTGCTTGAAAACTTTGACGCCCGAGCCCGCCATCCTAAAGAAGATTATCGGATACTTGTCTCTACCGAAGTCCTGTCGGAAGGTGTGAACCTGCATCGTGCCAATGTGGTGATTAATTATGATATACCCTGGAACCCGACCCGGATGATGCAGAGAGTAGGACGTATTAACCGGGTTGACACACCCTTTGATGTCATTCATACCTTCAATTTTTTCCCTACCACACAATCCAATGACCAGATAAAGCTGAAAGAAGCGGCGGAAGCCAAAATCAATGCCTTTCTGACCCTTCTTGGCGGCGATGCGGAGCTTTTAACCGAAGGCGAGCCCATAGGTTCACATGAGCTATTTGACCGCTTGACTTCAAAGAAAACGCTGGAAGGCGAGGATGAAGCGGAGGATAGTGAATTTAAATATCTTAAGGTTATCAGGGATATCCGCGAAAAGGAACCCGACCTTTTTGAGAAAATCAAACACCTGCCCAAAAAAGCCCGCACAGCAAAACAAAACAATGCTATTGCCGGAGCACTCATCACCTATTTTCGCCGCGGGAAACTGCAAAAATTTTTTATGGCGCAGGTTAAGCAAGCAGCCGAAGAACTGGATTTTATGACAGCGGCAGGGCTGCTTGAAAGCCGGCCTGACGAAAAAAGAAAAAAGCTCCCAGGCGAGATGTATGACCTTTTGGACAGCAACAAGGAAGCCTTTATTATCGCTACAACCGAAGAAATGGCTGAACCTCAAAAAAGAAGAGGACGCGACAGCGCCGCCAATATCCTGCGCATTCTAAAAGCAACCATAAAAAACACTCAGAAATTCACCGATGACCAGGAGCTTTACCTTAAAAAAGTATTGACCCAGCTTGAAGAAGGCGGACTGCCTAAACAGACGGCAAAAAATACATTAAGAGCCTTAGATGCGCTTAAAAATGAACTGGTAAATCCTTTCAAGGTGCTGGCAGTCCTCCAGACCCATATCCCCGAACGGCTGCTGCAAAGCCATTATGCAGAGCTGAATCCCGCAGTATTCGGTAAACGTGAAATCATACTCTCATTATATTTAGCTGGTGAATAATATGGCCAACAAGGAATCTCAAACTGTTGAATATAAACAGAACTGGCATAATGAATATTTAAAGGTTGTTTCAGCATTTGCAAACAGCAGTGGCGGCGTTTTATATATCGGATTGGATGACCGGGGAAAATTCTTCGGTTTAAAAAATGTCAAAAAATTGCTTGAGGATATACCAAATACAATCAGGAATAAACTTGGAATCATTCCCTCTGTTGAACTGGAAAAGAAAGATATAATCAAGGTCACAGTTGCACCATATTCTGTTCCCATTTCTTACAACGGCAAATATTATCTCAGGAGTGGAAGCACTGTGCAGGAATTACAAGGAAAGGCTCTTGCAGATTTCCTTATGAAGAAATCAGGCAGCACATGGGATGACATTGTTGAAGAAAGAGCGGGTTTTAGTGAGATAGATAATGATTCCATAGAAAAATTTAAAAGGTATGCTGTTGATAGAATTCCCTCAATTATTAAAGAAACAGACAATGCCATACTCCTGCAAAAATTAAATCTGATTGATGAAGGAGTTTTAAAAAGAGCATTGGTTCTTCTTTTCGGCAATGACCCGCAGAAATTTTACCGGCAGTCTGTGGTCAGGATTGGCAAATTCGTGTCAGACACCGATATTCAAACCACCGACATTGTCAAAGGGAATCTCTTTGCACAACTAGAAAGCGCCCTGGAAATCCTCCGAACAAAATACCTGTTAAGTAAAATCAAGTATGAAGGTATTCACCGTAGAGATATCCTTGAATATCCTTATGAGGCATTAAGGGAAGCTATAATCAATGCACTGATTCACAGAGATTATTCAGGAACATCCCAAATCCAGATACGAGTTTATCCTGATAAATTAATGATAATGAATGAGGGCAAACTCCCGCCCGAAGTTCCTGTGGAAAAATTGAAAACCAATCATTTATCCATACCAAGGAACACACTCCTTGCTGAAATATTCTATTATGCCGGATTTATTGAATCATGGGGGCATGGAACTATAAAGATAGTGGATAATTGTATAGAACAGGGTTTACCGGAACCGGATTTTGTCGAAGAAAACGGTGTAATGACCGTTACGTTTTATAAAGATAAATTGAATGAGGAAAATCTAAAAAAACTCGGGTTGAATGACAGGCAGATTAAAGCGGTGATGTATGTAAAGGAAAAAGGGGAAATTACGAATCAAGAATATCAAGTTATTTGTGAAACTTCTAACCGAACAGCAACTCGGGATTTGACAGAATTGGTATCTTTGAAAATTTTTCAACAAATAGGGACTACAGGAAAAGGGACTAAGTATGTTTTAAGACGCCATAAAGACGCCAAAGGCGCCACGAAGACGCCATAAAGACGCCAAAAGGGGAAAAAGCGGTCATAAGCGGGGCAATGGTGAGTCAAAGGAATAGTATATGGATAAACAGCAGGCACAAGCGATCATCAAGAACACCTTTGAAAAACCTTTTGACAAGGTGCGCTTTACGAATTTCATCAAAAATCTTTTGAACAGTATTGATGGATCAAAAGCATTTCATGCTCACGGTTATGTAAAGGAAGGGTTCAGTGGCATCATCAAAACATACGAGCGGATTGGAACCTATAATTCAACCGATGATAAAAAAATTGATATCATTATTGTTTATCTGCAAAAAGGATTTTCACTTGATCATGCCCGTGTAACACAAAGGAACTTTGCCGGTAGATATCTTGTCGATAGAGGTGAAAAAGATGCTGGTCTGTTCGCATTTGTCTCACCCGATGAAACCGACTGGCGTTTTTCGCTGGTCAAGATGGATTATAAATTTGAAATGACCAAAACCGGCAGAATGAAGGTGAAAGAGGAATTCACCCCCGCCCGGCGCTGGTCGTTTCTGGTGGGTGCCAACGAAAAAAGCCACACCGCCCAAAGCCAGATGGTAAAAATATTAGCGGATGACGAACATAACTCCACACTTGCGGAACTGGAGCAAGCCTTTGATATTGAAACAGTCACCAAAGAGTTTTTTGAAAAATACCGTGAACTTTTTCTGCGCACCAAAGAAGAGCTGGACAGAGTTGTTAAAAAAGATCCGAAAATCAAGGCCGATTTTGAGGCCAAGGGCGTTGATACTGTAAACTTTGCCAAAAAACTGCTGGGCCAGATTATATTCCTTTATTTCCTGCAAAAGAAAGGCTGGTTCGGCGTTGGCCGGGATGATGACTGGGGTACAGGCTCAAAACACTTTTTACGGGAACTGTTTGAGAAAAAGCATGCTGATTATAATAATTTCTTCAATGATATTCTGGAGCCGCTCTTTTATGACGCCTTACGTAATGACCGGAGCCATGACGATGGTTACTACAGCCGTTTCAACTGCAAAATACCTTTCCTGAACGGAGGCCTTTTTGATCCCATTGGCAATTACGACTGGGTGCATACCGATATAATTATTCCTGACAAGCTCTTTTCCAACAATGTAAAAACCAAAGAAGGGGATATCGGTACAGGTATCCTGGATGTCTTTGACCGCTACAATTTTACCGTTAAAGAAGACGAACCGCTGGAAAAAGAAGTGGCAATCGACCCGGAACTTTTGGGGAAATCCTATGAAAAATTCAATGCCATCCGCCCTGATAATTTTGATGAATTCAAAAAGGCATTAAAAAGCGGCAAAAAAGGTGAGGAAAACAAATTCAACAAAAAGTTCGGCGTCTATTATACCCCCCGCGAGATTGTCCACTATATGTGCCAGCAGAGTTTAATTAATTATCTGAACTCAGAACTCAACAGTGAGTCGTCCTCATATCAAAAACTCGGCGATTCTCAGCTTGACATGTTCGGGAATAAAGCGAAAAAAGGCCAGCTT
>JAGGRV010000601.1 GCA_021159445.1 Deltaproteobacteria bacterium
CATCTGCTTTGTTGTCGGGCACTTGAAGTACAGGAAGTACGTCTGCGTACCCGTCGCCTCGCATATGCAGCACCCTGTAAACGCTTACAGTTCGGTGGGTTGCGGTAAAACGGGTGCTGTAATCACGTGAACGGTTACCTTTTATTTATCTCCCGTTCCTAAGGAACGTACAATAAATAACTTGAACAAATTAACGTCTTTTTTGCCGTCTTCTTCGTTGCTCGTCGATCACATAACCCGTTATGCTCGCTCCTCGCGCCTTGAATACAACAAAAAATCCTGTTAATTTTTGTTCAACTTATTTATCTCCCGTTCCTAATCAGGGCTTCGGCCATCTTGAGGTCTTCCTGAGTGGTAATCTTGAAGTTGCTTGGGCTGCTTTCCACCACGCCCACGGCAACTCCTGAGACCTCTAGGAGGCCTGCTTCGTCAGTAGCCTTTATACCCTTTACTTCTGCCAATTTGTAAGCTGATCGCAGATATTCCTTTCTGCAGACCTGGGGCGTTTGGGCCAGATAGAGACGGCTCCGGTCCTGGCTCCTGATAATCAGTCCGTCTTCATCAACCACTTTTACCGTATCCCGTGCAGGAACAGCAAGGATGGCAGCTCCTACCTCCCGGGCCATAAAACACACAGCCTCTATCTGTGTTGGGGTCACAAGTGGCCTTGCGGCATCGTGTACCGCTACCCACTCAATCCCAGGATCTACCGCATCCAATCCTGATTTTACGGATTCCTGTCTGGTTGACCCTCCCGGCACCACCTTGACCCGGACCCTGTGGACCCATTTCTCTGTTATTTCAATAGCAGAACCCTCGTCTGAAGGCGGCGCTACTACTATCAGTTCGTTTATAAGGCTTGATCTGTCAAATGCCTCAAGACTCCAGGCAAGAACAGGACGTCCTCCCAGGGCAAAAAACTGTTTTGGAATACTTAAACCAAAACGTGTGCCGGCACCGGCTGCCACAATAATCGCTGAGATTTTCATAGTATGCTTTGAACGGTCATAATCAGGGATTTCTTGTTATATTTTTTACTACGAAGTTGAATCTATTTGCGTCTATTTGCGTCCATTCGCGGTTTAAATTTTCTTTATGGAAACACCTTTCCGGGATTCAGAATATTTTTGGGATCAAATACCTTTTTTATACCCCTCATGATCTCAAGGCCCTTCTTATCTATCTCCATTTGAATAAAAGGCCTTTTTGTAAGACCAATGCCATGCTCACCTGAAATGGTTCCTCCAAGTGCCAAGGTTGCCTCCATGACTTCCATTACAGAGGCATCTCCCCTGAGCTTTTCTTCCCTGTCACTCAGATCAAGCAAGAGATTTACATGAAGATTTCCATCACCTGCGTGGCCAAAGCTGAGGATTGTGATCCGGTTTTTCCTGCCTATTTTTTCCAGTTCACTTATCATCTCCGGCAGGCTGCTCCTTGGGACGCATATATCTTCATTGATTTTATCAGGGAATCCAAGGGTCATGATAGAAGGGGCTAAGCCCTGTCTGGCAGACCAGAAGGCCTTTGCTTGATCCTTGGACTTTGCTACATGTATGTCAGTTGCCCCGCAGTTTTTGCACGAGTTCTTCACTTCCTCTAGTTGCCTCGGAATAGATTCCCGGACACCATCCACTTCAATAAGCAGCATGGCATCGGCCCTTTCAGGTATTGCAACCGGAAGCTGCTCTGATATCAATTCAATACTCAGCTTATCAAGGAATTCTGCACATCTGGGCAAAATCCTTGATTCGAAGAGGCTTACCACTGTATTTGAGGCTGATTTTGCATCCGGGAAAAATGCGATAAGTGTGCCCTTTGCTTCCGGGCCGGGTATGAGCTTTAGGGTGATCTTGGTCACGACACCCAGCATGCCCTCAGAGCCTACCACCAGTCTGGTAAGGTCGTATCCCACCACTCCTTTTGCCGTCCGGGTGCCTGTGTGGATCACGCTCCCGTCGGCAAGCACCAACTCAAGGGCCATTACATAGTCCCTGGTAACACCGTATTTTACCGCCCTTGGTCCTCCGGCACCAGTGGCCACGTTTCCTCCAATAGTGCAAAAACGCATGCTCGCAGGGTCCGGAGGATAAAACAGCCCGTGTCGTGTTACTTCTTCCTGCAACTCCCCTGTAACGACTCCGGGTTCTACCAGGGCGGTGAGGTCCCCGGGGTTGATGGATATTATCCGGTCCATCCTGGTAAGACAGAGCGCAAGCCCCCCGTTAATCGGGACGGACGCCCCTGTAGTACCTGTGCCGGCACCCCTTGGGAATACTGACAAGCCTTCTTGATTTGCAAGGGAAAGTACCCGGGAGACTTCTTCAGTAGATCCCGGAAGGGCTATGGCCTCTGGCAGGGAGCTAATGCTGCTGGCATCATAGGAGTAGCACTTAAGATCAGCCGGATCTGTGGAAAAATTCTCAGGCCCCACAATCTCCAAAATCTGTCGAACCAGAGTCTTTTTCATTATTAGAGAGGTTCAATGTTCAGAGGTTCAGTTCTGCCACTGCTGTTTTTCCAGTTGATTGATCAGGAATTCTACCTGGTGCCTGAGTTTACTAGACTTATCCATCTGTTGCTTTATACGGTTAACAGAGTGCAACACAGTGGCATGATCACGGCTGAATTCTCTCCCGATTGCCTCAAGAGAAGACTCGGTATGGCGGCGGGCAAGATACATGCCCACTTGTCTCGGCTGTGCGATAGACCTCTTTCTGGATTTTGAGCAGATCTCATCCCTGCTCAACTGGAAATGACGGCAGATCATTTTCCTTATATCCACGACAGTAATTGCCTCAGGTTCTCCGACCAGGTCTTTAACCACTTCTCGAGCCAGGTCCATATCAACAGGCTGTCTGAGTAGCGAGGACTTGGTCACAAGCCCAATTACTGCCCCTTCGATCCGCCTGACATCGCCCTTCAGGTGCTGGGCAAGAAAATCAATAATCTCTTCTTTAAGACATATTCCATGATTCTTTGCCTTACGTTCAATAATTTTTTTCCTGGTAGACAGATCCGGTGGATTTATGGAAGTGATAAGCCCACTAGCCAGTCTTGATCGCAGTTGATCGTTTACACTGTGTATCTGCCTCGGGAGTTGACTTCCAGTAAAGATTATTGTCTTTCCCTCGTCCATAAGGGGATCAAGGGCCAGGGCCAGTTCTGCCTGGGTCCTTTCTCTCCCTGCAAAGGAATGGACCTCTTCAAGGAGCAGAACGTCACAATCCTTTTGATAGCGGCTCACGAAGGCTTCCATTTGCCCGTTTTTTATTGATCTTACGACCTGGGTGGTGAAATCATTGGCAGTAAGATAGCGAAGTCTCGTATCCGGTGTCTCTTCAAGTATTTTTTGCCCTACTGCCTGGGTAAGATGGCTTTTCCCGAGTCCTGCCTCAGAATGCAGGTAAATTACATTGTTGTGATTATTCCCTCCGTTAGCTGTAGCCCAACAAGCTGAAAATGCACAGCGATTGCTGTCCCCAACCACAAACTCATTAAAAGTATAGTGTTCACAGAACCTGGGCCTCGGCACCTCACTTGGGGCGAAGTTTGGAAGGTGTAGCTGATCCCGTGCAGCCTCTTTTGCGATTTCGGCAGGAGAAAGCCTTATTTTCCAAGTATGTCCCTTTTGAATAAGTGCTTCCTTTAACATGGGCAAATAGTGCTCCTGGACCCAGGAAACACAAAACTGATTGGGGCAGTGGACAATGATAGTATCATCATCTGTTCCTCCATAGGTCAAAGGTGTAATCCATACCCGGTAGCTGCCTTCGGGTATCTTGAGACGAAGAATTTCTTTTAGACCTTGCCAGACGTTTTCCATTTCTGATGACCTAACGCAATTGCGACCTTTAATTCCTCTGAAGTTCATTATCTTAACTAGTGCCTGAACGAAAATCCCAAATTTTGTTTTCTCAGTTTAGGTCAGGAATCATTAATATATTGATTGTAACCTACTGCAACCCTTGATTAATTTGTTTGAAAGGACCTTTTTTGTTCTAAGGTGCTTAAATTAGCCGCCCATAGCGGGACTTTTCCGGCAGGATAAACAGGGTTATTATTTATTTTGTTGACTCTGTCAAAAAAATGGAAAATTCTATATTATGAATATATGAACGTCGGTTTTTGACAAATATCGTAATTCTGGTCTAGTTCATAATGAAGCTATATCCTGCTGTCAAAGTGGAGAAAGGGAGATTTTTCTTAAGTCAGCACATGAGTTATCAACAAGGGGCTATCTTGTGGATTTTTTGTTATTTTTCTTGACGATTTGCGTAACTCACGGAGAAGATAAGGTTTTTTATCTTTCGTAAAAATTCGTATAATTCTCGTAAGTTCTCCTGCTAAACACGGTTTTTCAACAGCTTGTTCAAGAAACCAGAACTTACTAATTCTTCAATTTTCATCCATTTTTTGGGATTTTCTATCCGCAGCTTTTTTTTATGAATACAGATTCATGACACAGCCCTTGAGGCAAAGCACAGATTTCAGTGTCGTTTGGTGTGTTTATGAATGAAGCTGTTCTTGTAATATCATTGTCGTTTTGGCATAGTGGCAAAATGGAATATAACAGATCACACTCCTTGACCGGGAGTAAATAATTACAATGGAACTCCTTGACAGGGAAAGGTGCCTGGCTCTCTTGCAAGAGTATCGAGTGCCGGAACATATAGTGTCCCACAGTCTCAGGGTGGCCCAGGTAGGAGTGTTTATTTCAGCTTATCTCAAAATAGTAGGTGAAGATCTTGATGTCGGCCTGGTGGAGGCAGGAGGCCTTCTCCATGATATAACCAAAATGGACTCTGTTCATACAAAGCAGGATCATGCCTTGTCGGCCTTCAGGTTGCTTGAGACTCTGGGGTATCACGCGGTGGCGGATATAGCTCGCCAACACGTGCGTCTCGACAGGAACATTAGACATGATCCAATAATAACCGAGGCCTTACTTGTGAATTATGCAGATAAGCGTGTAAAACATACCTCCATAGTCACATTGTCAGAGAGGTTTGAGGATTTGTTGATACGTTATGGAACCACTCCTGAGCGCCAGGGAATGATCAGGAAGCTTCATGATGAAATCGCGGAAATTGAATTTCTTATTTTCACAAAGCTGGACATTGGACCTGCCAGGTTGAATGACCTGAATGTCCTCGAACCGGCAGCCAGAGTAAAGGTAGAAGGGATTTATGGATAGGGTTTTTATTATTTTTTTACTTATTAGAAAGGGGTAGTCATGTCTCATAATAAACTCAGTTTTTTTGGTCATTCAGCCTTTAGAATAGTTACAGAACAGGATTTGAAGATATGGATTGATCCATGGCTGGACAATCCTCAAGCCGCAGGCAAGCCTGATTCACTGGATGCCGATCTCATTCTTATCACTCATGCCCACGAAGATCACATAGGGAACTGCATGGACATGGCTAAATCATCTGCCACTGAAGTAGTAGCAATCCACGAAATACAGCAATATCTCCTTATCAAGGGACTTCCAAACGTGACAGGTATGAACATCGGGGGGACCTATGTCACAAAGGGAGTTGCAATCACCATGGTACCCGCGTTTCACAGCTCTTCAATCCAGGAGGGCAATGAGATCCTCTACGGCGGAGAGCCCGCAGGCTTTGTGATTCGTCTTGAAGACGGGCTCATTCTCTACCATGCAGGAGATACCGGCCTGTTTGGAGATATGGCCCTGATAGGGGGGATGTATCGGCCTGAGATTACCATGGTTCCCATAGGAGACCACTATACTATGGGACCCAGAGAAGCGGCATGTGCCTGCAAATTCATTAGGGCACAGAAAGTCATCCCTATGCACTATGGCTCCTTCCCTGCTCTTACAGGTACTGTAGAGGAATTCTGTAAGGAACTCGCGTCCCAGCAAGTTGATACTGAGTTAGTAGAACTGAAGCCGGGTGAGAGTATGCCTATATAGAGGTTCGGGGCTCAGGGTTCAAGGTCATAAAAGACGAACATCGAACATCGAACGTCCAACACCAAATATTGAATAAAAAATAAAGAAACAGACTTAAAACGTGGGGAAAAGGCTACTCCTCTCTGTATCAAAACGGTTGACTAGAAACAGAAATAGCCGTTGAATATTCGGTATTGGATATTCGTTTTTCATTCGATGTTCGACGTTGGACGTTCGATGTTCGATGTTTATGTAATTATTCACTTTCCCCCCTGACAGCCAACAGCCTTTTTCAGGTTTCAAAGCA
>JAGGRV010000556.1 GCA_021159445.1 Deltaproteobacteria bacterium
TGCTTTGAAACCTGAAAAAGGCTGTTGGCTGTCAGGGGGGAAAGTGAATAATTACGTATATTAGTATACTTCAGCCTTCAGCCTTTAACCTAAATGGCTAACATACAGAAATAGCCTCTGAATGTTCGGTATTGGATATTTGTTTTTCATTCGATGTTGGATGTTGGACGTTCATCTTTTAATGTAACCTGTGAACGTTTACAAAACAACTTGGCGCTTATGACCTCTGAACCTTTGAACGCCTATCAAATAAATGAAAAATCGCACAAAAAGGCTTAAGGAAGCCGTTAGTCGATTTGACTCCTCTTGCCTGCTGGTGGCAGGAGATATCATGCTTGACCAGTTTGTTTGGGGTGATGTGTCGAGGATATCTCCTGAGGCCCCGGTTCCTGTGGTGGAGGTCCAGAAGGAGACCATGCTCCTTGGTGGTGCGGCAAATGTGGCAAATAATCTCAGGGCCATGGGCAGTCCTGTAATCCTTGGAGGCGTAGTCGGGAAAGATGCCATGGGTGAGGACCTCAGAAAGCTTGCCAAGTCCGGAGGTATAGATGCGGCCGCTGTTGTTGACGGTATACGCCCAACCACGATCAAGACCAGGATAATCGCTAGGGGTCAGCAGGTAGTGAGGGTTGACAGGGAGAATAATAACTCCCTAAACGACTCATCAATAAAGGCCCTGGCCGAGGCCTTTGAGAGACTGGCTCCTGGAATTGACGGAATTATTGTATCTGACTATGCCAAAGGTGTGGTTTCGGCTCGTTTCATGGATGAATTAAGGAAGATCTCAGGCAAGAGAGGCATTCCTCTTTTAGTAGATCCCAAGCCTGCCCATAGTCACCTCTACCATGGAGTGACACTGGTGACCCCTAATCGGCAAGAGGCGGAGGCAATGGCAAGTCTTGAGATCAAGGATACTGAGAGCCTAAGTCAGGCTGCACAAGAGATCCAGGGAAGATTGGGAACAGAGGCGGTACTCATTACCAGAGGATCGCACGGCATGGCCCTCTGGCAAAGGGAAAACGGATTATTTACAGTGCCGACTATGGCACGTGAGGTCTTTGACGTCACCGGTGCAGGAGATACGGTCGTAGCGGCCATGGCCCTGGGAATAGTCAATGGGCTCACTTTCCCTGAAGCAGCCTATTTAGCAAATATTGCCGCGGGTGTAGTTGTTGGAAAGATCGGAACTGCTACTGTAACTGCTGAAGAGATTATGGAAATTTTGTAAACGCTTACAGTTCGGTAGATTACGGTTTGGAAATTTTAGAGAAATAAAGGGGAGAGTAGCATCCAGCAGAATTCGGATAATGAGCATATTACATTCTCCGCTGCCGGCCAAGCTGGTCTGTAGTATATTTTCTCAGCAAAAAGGGCTTATAAACAGAGTGGCTGATGTCCTGTGTGGTGCATACGGCATTGCTGATTTTAAGAGTCCGGTCATTCCGTTCGACCGGACTTCCTACTATGAGCCGGAGTTTGGGAGCGGCCTCAAGAGGATATTCATGAGTTTTACAGAATTGGTGTTTCAAGATGCTTTAGCTGAAATTAAGCACACCACTAATAAGCTGGAACAGGAATTTAGTAAAGAAGGAAAAAGGCGAGCAAATATTGATCCTGGCATTTTAACTGCTGAACGTCTTGTGCTTGCCACAGGCAAGAATTATCCCCACCGGATTTATCTTGGCCGGGGCGTATTTGCAGATCTGACGTTCGTATACAGGAAAGATTCTTTTGTACCCTTACCATGGACTTTCCCGGACTATGCATCGAAAGAGGTGATAGAGTTCTGGAACAATGTGAGAAAATCTTATCTGCAAAAGTTCAGCTATAGACAATGCTGAATGGTGAATGGTGAATGCTAAATGCTGAATTGTGGAAGAAGATTTAAAAGACATATACCTTAATTCAAAATTCAACATTCAACACTTATTATAGCAGATGGGGTATTTTCAGCGGAATCAAAAATGGTGATCCGATGCTACGCAGTATGACTACATTTGCACGTGTGGAATATATCGAGGATGGCTGGTCTTCCGTATTGGAACTGAAGTCTGTAAATGGAAGGTTTTGTGATATCCATATCAGGTTACCCATGTGGATGAATCCCATTGAAGACCGTATTAAGAAATTGGTGCAGGAGAGGATGATTCGCGGTCGCATTGACCTGAACATACAGTACGAAAGTAGTGACGCAATAAAGTCCGTCTTTGAGCCTGATTTGGAGCTTGGACGCTCTTATCTGGATGCAGTCAAGTTTTTGGCTGATGATCTTGGTTTAGATGGTACTCTGGATCTTCCTACGCTTTTGTGTTCTTTGAAGGACGTTATCACTGTTCAAGAACAGGGACCGGATACGGAAAAAGCATGGGAAAGGATTAAAGGTCAATTAGAGGAATTGCTTGACAAGGCTGTAGAAATGTCAGTAACGGAGGGAGTCGCCCTGGAGAAAGATTTGAAATCAAGGCTGTCTCAGGTTGAGCAATGGGTTGAAGACATATCAAGGCGGACAAAAGAGCACCTCAAGAAGGCCCAGCAAGCGCTCAAGGACAGGATTCAATCGATTTTAAGAGATGTGCCCGCAGACGAAGGACGTTTAATTCAAGAGCTGGCAATACTTGCCGATAAGTTGGATATTACGGAAGAGATAGTTCGGGCTCGCAGCCATATAGAGCAGTTTGGAAAGTTTTTTGCGAAAGAGGGGGCAATAGGCAGGAAAATGGATTTTTTACTCCAGGAGCTATTCAGAGAAGTCAATACTATGGCCTCCAAGTCATCTGATTCTCTGATTTCTTGCTCGGTCGTTGAGATCAAGGGTGAGTTGGAAAAGATGCGCGAACAGGTTCAGAATATAGTATAGGAATTTGATAAGGGAGAGTATATTATGAGTTGTAGATGTAAACTGCTTAATATTGGTTTTGGCAATACAGTAGTGGCTGAACGTGTTGTTGCCATAGTCAATCCGTCATCTGCTCCCATGAAGCGTTTGAGAGAGGAGGCAAAGGTCAATAACCGCCTTATTGACGCCAGTCAGGGTCGTCGAACTCGTTCCATAATTATAACAGACAGCAACCATATTATACTCTCTGCTATACAGGCAGAAACAGTTTCCCAAAGACTCAGTGCAGACGTTTTGACCAAAACAGAAGAGAAAGACCCAAAATACTAAGGAACGTACAATAAATAACTTGAACAAATTAATGTCTTTTTTGCCGTCTTCTTCGTTGCTCGTCGATCACATAACCCGTTATGCTCGCTCCTCGCGCCTTGAATACAACAAAAAATCCTATTAATTTTTGTTCAACTTATTTATCTCCCGTTCCTAATTGTGCCCCATATCTAATGGAACAAGGGAACCTATTTGTAATTTCCGCCCCTTCAGGGGCCGGGAAAACCACTTTATGCCGCAGACTGCTTGAGCAGCTTTCCGGAATTTCTTTTTCTATCTCATACACTACCCGTAATCCCAGGCAAGGGGAATTTGATGGTGTAGACTATCACTTTGTTTCCCAAGAGAGATTCAAGGAGATGGTCTCTGCCGATTCATTTCTTGAATGGGCACTGGTATATGACAATTTTTATGGAACAAGAAAATCAGAAGTGCTGTCAATGCTTGAGCTGGGAGAGGATGTGCTGCTGGACATAGATGTCCAGGGGGCCAGGCAGGTTCGCAGACTATTCCCAGGAGCCATTCTGATATTTTTGCTGCCTCCGTCGTGGTCGGGATTGGAAGCCCGGCTCAGGGGTAGAGGGAGTGAGGACTCCTCAAGGTTGAAACTCAGGATGGCCAATGCAAAATCAGAGCTGGAGGCAGTGCATGAATATGACTTCGCCGTGATAAACGACGACCTTTCAAGAGCCACTGAGGACTTGAAATCCATAGTAATCGCCCAGAGATGCAGAACACCCAGGACTTTGGCAAGGCAGGGCCTTGTTCAGCGCCTCAAGTCTTCGTAGCCATTAACGTAAGGGTTCACGATTCATCAGTGTGTAATGTCCAATTGCTTCAAGACAGGTGCCATATAGCATGGTGAGAAATAAGGATGATTCTCAACAAACGAATGGATCCCGGTAAGGAAATTCTAACGGAGGTGAATGAGACAGGCGGAGTGGCTATCGCGGCGCATCCCTGCAGGAAGGTGCGCCCTACCAAGGAGATTATCGAGAAAGGCCACGATATCCCCCTCATCCATGGATTCCGGCAGGAGGCGATGGGCGTATTCACACGTTGGGGGACCTAAATTTAGTAATGAACATCGAACATCGAACGTCCAACATCGAATGTTGAATGGGAAAAGATGAAGAAACAGACTTATGACCCGGAAGAAAGGCTGCTCCCCCCTGTATCAAAACGGCTGACAAGAAACAGAAATAGCCGTTGAGTGTTCGGTTTTGGATATTCGTTTTTCATTCGACGTTGGACGTTCGATGTTGGATGTTGGACGTTCATTTTTTAATGTAACCTGTGAACGCTTACAAAATAACTTAGCGCTTATGGATCCCCTCCCCCAATATGTGAATGCGCCCGGAGGCGATGGTAATCAGCGTGTAATGTCCAATTGTGTATTGTTGCAGGAAGAGATCGCGCGGGCCAGAGTATTTGACAGGGTTACAAAGTTTTCAATGCTCAAGACCTCTGCCCTGTAGCCCGGATCTATTCCGCAAACCTCCAGTGCTTGAAGTATTTCGTCTTTCGAAAAAGAAGCAAGTCCCTTAAGGGCATTTATCAATTTTTTTCGTCTTTTTTGAAATGCCTGTCTGACAATATTTTTAAAAAACGCAAAATCCGTTGCAACTATAACAGGCTCTCTGAATTCCATGTGTACTAAAGTCGACGTGACCTTTGGGCGAGGGCGAAAAAGGCCCGGCGGTATGTCCATTAATCTGGTGACATCGGAGCAATATCCGGTAATGACTGATAATATGCCGTAAGACTTGCTTCCCGGACGAGAGACAAGGCGCTCGGCCACCTCCTTCTGAAACATCAAGATGGCCCTGTTTATATGATTACGTTCCTCAATTAGCTTAAACACTACCTGGCTTGAAATATTATAGGGCAAGTTGCCTATTATTTTGAGAGTGCCTCCCATCTCTTCTGCAAGACCCTGGAAAGAGACCCTGAGGATGTTCGAATGACGTAATTCCACATTTTCCGGTAAAGGTCGCTTTTCACGCACCCATTTGATCAGTCTTTCGTCTATTTCAAGGCCAATAACTCTGGAGGCCTTTTTTGAAAGTTCCATGGTCATGGCCCCGAGCCCTGCTCCCAGTTCTACTACTCGATCTCCGGGCTGTATGCCGGATAGTTCTACTATGGTCTCAATGGTGCCATGGTGGACAAGAAAGTTTTGGCCAAGAGAGCGTTTTGGCAGTGAAAAGCCAGGTTCATAGATATTAGTTATGGGAGATTTTTTTGCTGGATTTTGAATCATTATGGTTGGTTTTTATAAGGCGATTCATCCGTTTATTCTGACGACGGATGTATAGGTGCAGGGATGAGAAATAGGCTGCTATTGCAAACGGAAGAGAAAAGACTATGCCCCCGAGCAGTACTGATAGCATTGACCTGAAGCTGTTTATATATATCAATTTTATTGCCTCGATCATACCTACATCACGGGCTAAACCCATGAGGTACTTTACATGTTCCCAGGAAAGCGAGCTGCCGGTAAGGATAGCGCCTACTTTCCAGGATATATAATACTGCAATGGAATGGTAAGAGGATTGCTTACCAGAAAACTGACAACAAGTCCGGCCACAAGATGGCCCCTGCCGACAGCGCACAAAAAGATTGTGAGGATAGTATGAAAGGGAATTGTGGGCGTGAGTCCAATAAAAGTCCCTATGGCAATACCTCGCGCGAGAACGAAAGGATCTCCTTTCAGCCTCACTAAACGAAGCCACTGATATCTTACTGTTCTCCCGGGACTGATCCCCGGGTCTCTTTTTCCAAAGCGGAAAATGTTTTTTACTTTGTTAGTAGGGACAAGCTCACCCATAAGTGTTTACCCGGACCAATACATTCTGCTCAAATACTACAGAGATCGTCAAATAGTTGAGTCGTTGAGTCGGAAAATAAGCATGTTAAATCAGTATATTAGATCTTCAACTACATCAAGTATCCATTTTTTTGTGCAAATGATATAAATTCAAACAATAATAACCACTTAACTAATCAACTACTCAACCACTTA
>JAGGRV010000129.1 GCA_021159445.1 Deltaproteobacteria bacterium
GGATTAAAATTCACAAGATGGTAAGCGTTCACAGGACACCGCATCTGCTTTGTTGTCGGGCACTTGAAGTACAGGGAGTACGTCTGCGCACCCTCCGCCTCGCATCTGCAGCACCTGTAAACGCTTACAGTCCGGTGGGTTGCGGCAAAACGGGCGTTGTAACCCCGTGAACGGTTATACAAGATGAAGACTGATATTCTAAGCATAATTTTTTCTTTTTCCTTCTTTTCCATTCTTGGATGGATACTGGAGGTCTCCTATCGTTCTGTGCGTGACAAGCGGTTCGTTAACCCCGGTCTCTTGAAGGGACCGTATCTCATCCTTTACGGCACGGGCGCCTTGATACTCATGGGAACGGTTTCCCTGTTGCGGGAATCCAATTTGGCCACTAAAGCACTCGCCTATTTTGTCATTACAACCGGACTTGAACTGAGTTCAGGACTTATTGCCCAACACTTTTTTCAGACCCGTCTTTGGGACTATTCGGATCAGCGGTTTAATTATAAAGGACATATCTGCCTCAAATTTTCCATGTACTGGATATTGCTGGCCTTTGCTTTCCAATACTTCATATTGCCACCATATCAAGATATTCTCAACCGGCTTTCACCGGCTTTCAAAGACCTCTTTGCGGGAATGACGGTTTCAATAATGCTGGTGGATTTTCTGACGGTCTCAATCAGAAATTTTCTCAGTATGACGCCGGAAGAGAAAACCTTGACGGAGACACAATTCATAAACAAAGCAAGGCCGCTGCTTGAAGATCCAATGGTGAAAAAACTTTCACAGTGCAAACACCACAGGGACAAAACAAGGTTAGACCATGTAAAGGAGGTAGCATATATAAGCTTTCTCTGGGGTAAGCGACTTTCTTTGGACTGTGATGTAATTGTCCGAGGTGCCCTGTTGCATGATCTTTTCTATTATGACTGGCTGCATGAAGGTCCAAGGCTGCACGCCTTCCGGCACCATAATATTGCCCTGAAAAACGCGCGTAAAATAACACATCTTTCCAAAAAAGAAGAGGATATTATCAAAAAACACATGTGGCCGCTCACCATTATCCCACCGCGTTACATGGAGTCCTTGATCGTTTCTCTTGTAGATACATTTTGTTCTGCAAGAGATTATGTGAGCGTGAAGAGACAAGGCAAAACCGCAAAGGCAGCCATCATCTATGTTCGTTCGGAATCAGGAGACAAAAAAAGTGGATAATGCCTATTTTGCTGGAATTGATATCGGCTCAACAACTGCCAAGGCAGTCGTATTAGATGAGAACGGCAAGGTTATTTTTTCTCGCTACCGGCGTCATCAGGCCAAAACAGTGGAAACCGCACGGGGTATCATGGAAGAGGCCGTTGGAGATTTGGGCGACGTGGTGCTTGATCTGGCGGTTACCGGATCTGCGGGGATGGGCGTGGCCGAAACCTTCGGGCTGCCATTTGTCCAGGAAGTAGTGGCCTCAGCTCACTTTATAGAGAAAACTTTTCCTGAAGTCAGAACTTTTATTGAAATCGGCGGAGAAGACTCCAAGATCGTATTTTTCGACGAACATTTTCGTCCCGACATCCGGATGAACGGCAGTTGTGCAGGGGGAACCGGCGCTTTCATCGATCAAATGGCCGTTCTTTTGGCTGTTAAGGTGGCGGAGCTAAACACGCTGGCCAAAAAATCAACGGACATTTACCCTATTGCCTCCCGCTGCGGCGTCTTTGCCAAGACCGATATACAGGCATTGTTTAGCCGCCATGTATCCAGGGAAGATATTGCTGCCTCCATATTTAATGCGGTTGCCCTGCAGGTAATCACCGCCCTGTCCAGGGGCCGGGATATTAAAGAAAAAATACTCTTCGGCGGCGGCCCGCTGACTTTCAACCCGGAGCTGCGCAAGGCCTTTGTGAATCTGCTTGGCATTGAGAATCCGGATGGCCTGATCATTCCGGAGCATCCGGAACTGCTTCCCGCCATGGGCGCAGCCATGGTCCGGAACGGAAACCCCTGCCAGGCCAAAATCAGTAACTTTTTATCAATACCGGCAAACTGCGCCGGCAAGCAAACAACCAGCGGCACCAAGAGGCTGCCGCCCCTGTTTGTAAACAAAACCGAGTTTAATCTGTGGCAGGAACGGCATGCACAAAGTCGAGTCCCCAGGATTGATCCGGCTGTGGTAAACGGGAAAAATCTTTTTTTAGGGATCGATTCCGGGTCAACAACTACCAAGATTGTCCTGGTCGATGAGGATGGAAAGTTTGTGCTTGGCTATTACTGCGCCAACAATGGTGATCCAATCCGGGCGGTAAAAAACGGGATGGCCGAGTTCAGGGAAAAATTCACAACAGTCGGTTTCTGTCCTCGTATCGTGCGGACAGCCGCCACCGGCTATGGTGAATGCCTGATCAAAGCGGCTTTTGGCTTAAATGACGGCGTGGTTGAGACCATAGCGCACTACAGGGCGGCTCGACATCTTGAACCGGACGTCTCCTTTATTTTGGATATCGGCGGCCAGGACATGAAGGCAATCTATATCCGGAATCACGCCGTTGCGGAAATCCAGGTCAATGAAGCCTGCTCATCGGGATGCGGTTCTTTTATTGAAACATTTGCCAACTCGTTGGGATACACTGTTCAGGAATTTGCCGAAATCGCCTGTGAAAAAAATTCACCCTTTGATCTGGGGACCCGATGTACTGTCTTCATGAATTCCAAGGTCAAGCAGGCAATTGGGGAAGGCGCGACAATCGCCGATATTTCAGCCGGACTGGCCTATTCGGTCATCAAAAATGCGCTGTACAAGGTGCTCAAATTAAAGAACACCGACGTCTTGGGAAACAAGATCGTTGCCCAGGGAGGGACGTTCCGCAATCCTGCCGTGCTGCGCGCCTTAGAGCTTTTATTCAACAAAAAGGTTGTCAGACCGGATATTTCCGAATTGATGGGTGCCTACGGCACGGCCCTGACCGCCCTTTCAAATCATCGCAGCAGATCAGGTAAAGCAAGTTCTTTTACCACCTTTGAGGACATGGAAAGTGGAACTGACTTTTCCAAAAAGGAAATCCGCTGCAATGGTTGCGAGAACAGATGTAATGTCTTGCAGCTTACGTTCGCCAACAGAAACCGTTTTTATACAGGGAACCGTTGTGAGCGGCATTTCAGCAACAATCCCGACATAGAACACAAGGGGAAAAATCTGATCAATGAACAGATAAAGTTCTTATTTGACCAAAAGATGGAACCGGAAAAGGAGCCGGTTCTCACCTATGGCATCCCCCGCTGCATGAACATGTATGAAAACTTTCCGTTCTGGTGTGCTTTTTTGACCACTTGCGGGTTCAGGGTAGCTCTTTCCTCCCCTTCCGACTTCAAACTTTACGAAAAGGGTGCACCCACGGTCATGTCGGAAAACATCTGTTTTCCAGCCAAGCTTGCCCACGGTCACATTTTCGATCTTATTGAAAAAAAAGTGGACAGGATATTCTATCCCACAGTGGTTTATGAACAACAGGAACATGACGATGCCTTGAACAGTTTTAACTGTCCGGTCATTACCGGATATCCGGACCTGTTGAAAAGCGCCATTGATCCCGCGGGGAAGCATGGAATTCCACTTGATAATCCGGCCGTCAGCTTCAAAAGACTGAACCTGTTAAGGGATCAGCTTTATCTATTTTTTAAGCCGTTTGGAATAGATTACCGGACGGTGTCTCTGGGGGTGAAGAAAGGAGTGGACGCCCAAAAGGCTTACAAGGAAAAACTCAGGGCCGGTACAAAAGCCCTGATAACCGATGCCGAAAAAAAACGGCGGATCGTAGTTGTCCTTGCCGGACGGCCTTATCACATAGATCCACTTATCAACCACGGCATCCCAAACCTCCTGACCGAACTGGGGGTTGATGTTGTCAGCGAAAATTCCATTCCTTTAAAGGCCGATCAGGTATCCCTGGATGATGTCAATGTACTGACCCAGTGGAGCTATACCAACA
This sequence comes from Deltaproteobacteria bacterium, assembly GCA_021159445.1. GTDB lineage: Bacteria > Desulfobacterota > Dissulfuribacteria > Dissulfuribacterales > UBA3076 > UBA3076. The sequence continues at coordinate 3,981 of JAGGRV010000129.1, forward strand.
GGTTGTATGCTGCGGCCAAGTGGGTTAATCAAAATCGCAATGTCCAACTGGTGCACATAACCTCTTTCGGCTGCGGGCCGGATGCGATCGCGTCTGACGAGGTCAAGGAAATTATCCAGCACAGCGGAAAGGTTTACACTCTGATCAAGATTGATGAAATTGCCAACCTGGGCGCGATCAGGATCAGGCTGCGCTCCATGTTGGATGCGGTGAAAAAAAATGGCAATAAACCACAGACGACTGTGGCTGATAAAAAGAAAACAAACCGGATATTCATGGCCGAAGACCAAAAAAGGACCCTGATCGCACCATATTTTTCCCCTTTCTATTCACCACTCTTACCCGCTGCCTTCAGACCTCTCGGCTTCCGTGTGGATGTGCTGCCGCCTCAGGACAAGACCTCTGTTGACTTGGGTCTTAAAACCGTTAACAATGACATGTGCTACCCCTCTATTCTGGTTGCCGGCGACATTATCAAGGCCTTTCAATCAGGCAAGTACGATCCTGAAAACACTGCGGTTATTCTGATTCAGACCGGCGGTCAATGCAGGGCATCCTCTTACGTATCTCTCGTCAAAAAAGGACTTGCCGTGGCCAACCTGAGTGATGTCCCGGTCGTCGCCATATCCAATGAGGAAATCAATCCCCAACCGGGATTTGAAATCGATACAAAAAAATTGGCCAAACGTCTGGCCCTGGGAATTATTTTTGCTGATCCGTTGGCCAGGATGTACCTGTCCACAGTGGTCAGGGAAAAGGTGCCTGGAAGGTCCAAAACCCTGCACAGCGAATACCTCACCAAAATGGAGGCAGGCATTGAGAACGCCGATTACCGTTTTCTGCTTAATCTTCTCCAAAAGGCGGTTGAAGACTTCAACAGGATTGAAATCAAAAACGGATCCGTTCCCAGAATCGGAATCGTGGGCGAAATTTTCGTCAAATACAACTTTTTTGCCAACATGAATATCATCGAGTGGCTTTCCGGCCAAGGGGTGGAAGTGGTTCTTCCTCCTTTACAGAGTTTTTTTGCCCAACGATTTATCAACGAAACATATGACCAGGAGGCGTTGTTTAAACGTTCTTTTGTCGACCGGATCAGATTCAGACTGCTGGAAATTTACTCAAATTACTACCTCGGTCATATTGAATCGTGCATGCAGGAATTTCGCTTTTACCGAAAATCTCACGACCTGAGAAAACTGGCTGAAATCACCGGCAAGGTAGTCGGCCTGGCCAACCAGTTCGGCGAGGGATGGTTATTGACGGCCGAAATGATCGCCATGTCCAGTGAAGGGATCAGCAATATTGTCTGCCTGCAGCCGTTCGGTTGTATCTCCAATCACATTACGGGGAGGGGGATGGAGAAAAAACTCAAGGAAATGTTCCCTGATTTTAATTTGCTTTCGCTCGATATGGACGCGGGGGCAAGTGAGGTAAACATACTAAATCGACTGCATTTCATGGTTATGGGAGCACGAGAGCAGCTTGCCCGTGACGGGGAAGCGGTGACCGGGCCGGGAACAATAAGGCACTTTACCATCCCCAATATATTGCCGCGCGAACTATATGCTTTCAATAATTACGTATCATTGGACGTTGAAAAATGGAGGGCATGGGTGTCCGGCCTGGGGATGTGGGAAAAAGCGAGGAATATTAGGCGCAAAATCAGCTTGTAACCATCAATATCCTGTGCTGGGAGGAACTGTCAAAACGAGCTCTGGATATAAGCCAGGGGTTGATTGCTCCTCGCCGTTTTGTGTGGGCGCATTCACATGTTGGAGGAGAGGATCCATAAGCGCTAAGTTATTTTGTAAGCGTTCACAGGTTATATTAAAAAATGAACGTCCAACATCCAACATCGAACGTCCAACGTCGAATGAAAAACGAATATCCAAAACCGAACACTCAACGGCTATTTCTGTTTCTTCATCTTTTCCCATTCAACATTCGATGTTGGACGTTCGATGTTCATTACTAAATTTAGGTCCCCCAACGTGTGAATACGCCCTTTTGTGTGCATAATGTCTACAGTGAAAGTCAACAAAAATATATACCCATACGGAGTTCAGAGTTCCGAAAATGATCTATCTTGCCTATGACGGGTCGCTTAATTGTGACTGGGTATCTCTCT
>JAGGRV010000147.1 GCA_021159445.1 Deltaproteobacteria bacterium
CAACTACTTCACCTTTTCCCTGTTGTTGCGCTGAGAAAAAATATCGAGGCTTTCCGCTCTTGGTTTTCCCTTCACGGAGATAATACGTCTTTCCAGTCCGATTTGTGTAATGAACAGCCATTGTCTCGTTCCCCTATGCAGTGTCTACCAAGCTGAAGGGCTGGGCAACGATAACCGAAAACCTGTGATAAAGGTAAAAACTATCGGTCAAATGCAGCCTTTCCAAATCGGCTCGGCTTTGCCCGGTCCCTCTCAAGCGCCTGGTTCGGCTTATTTTTCCATTTCGATCATTTTGGCCTTCATTAAGCTGGCAACTCTATCAACATCAATTTTCGTATCTCTAATGAAGGTCTTTTTAACATCTCGGATACCAAGTGTCATGACTTCCCAATCAAAATTTTCTTCTTCGCAACGGATTGCCAAATCCAGTCCCATTTGATTTAATGTCAAACTGTCCCAGCGAATAAACACAGTACCAGTGTTATCCACTTCTTGTACCCTGCCTTGCCAACCAGAAATGTCAAATCCAAAATCTGGATCAGTCACGCCAGATTTTACAGCTACTGATTCACCGATTTCAAATATCATATTGTTTTCCTCTCACTATCTACTATTTTTCATCGCCGACCAAGCTCACCTGCCGCTATGGATCGCAGCGGAATAGCGCTTTGTTGTGTGCCGGGCAAAGCCCGGCTGCTAATTGGTGATGCCCAGGATTGTGACACAGGTCCCGAGCAAAGTCCAGACCCAGCCTGACGGAGGCGAAGGGTAGCCAAAGACAAGGGTGCTATAGCAATGTACGCCTGAAGGAGGCTGGAGGCAAAAGCGTGGGTCGACGCACAGGTATGCCCCGTACCAAAAGGTAGAGGGCAGGCAGATGAGGCGGGGGAATCCGGGACGAGTCCGCAACACAGGATAAAGTCCTCTATCCGTCAATGGTGAACCTCGTATATCTGACGATCGTGCGCTGAAAGTAGCCAGGGTTCACCCCGGGAGGCCCGCTGCATCTCGGTATGATAGCTGTGTGAAATTACCGGAATAGGGAAAACCGGTTACCAAATATCCCCGGCGTTGGTGGAAGATCGTGTCCTGACCACCAGCGAACCACACTCCGCAAGGAGAGGAAACCACGAACCGAGGGATACGACGGCAGTTGAAATATCGAGCGAGCAAACCGTAAGGTGCGCCTATCGTGTAGCGGGAGTCAGCAGAGGGCATATTAAGCCGGTGGAAACGAGCCGCACGAATAGAAAAGTGCGGAAGACTCACCCCGGTGAAGGCCTGAACGGTGCCACCTGCCGAATGGCAGGGGTAAATGAGAGTGGTAAGTAGGATGTACGTCTAATGGGCCTATCGCAGAAGCGGAAACAGCTTAGGCTGTACCCGGAAGTTCTGAGCACGGATGTGTGTAAGGATACCAGGTCAGAAGAGCTCATTGCGTCGTATGTATCTGAAAGCCCGACAGGACAGGTCCGGCTCATGGAGTCAATCCTTGAGCGGAACAACATGAGACGCGCGGTAAGCGTGTAGCATGCCCTGCTCGTTATGTTGATGATTGTGTCGCTGTATCAGAAATAGACGATAAGGGAGCCGAGTGATGATCACTTGGACTTGTGTTTCCCTGGATCTGATCCTGCCTGATCAGCCGAACCGCGTAGTACGGACCCGTACGCTGCGTGGTGTGGGAGGGGGGAGCTGTGAGGCTCCTCCCTATCCCGACAGGTCTACCTGGTACATGCTATGCGGCGCGAAGCAACTCTGCGTACTTGTCCCTTACGGAATTAATGTCGATTCCGTATTGCGCTATTTTTTCCAGGTTCCAATTATCGGGATTTGTCCAAATCTCAGACTTGTATTGGCACATCTCAGCCAGTTCTCGGTCCAAATGACGCACGGGCACTGCGGCAGCAGCCCAATAGCGAGCCAGCTGTTCTTCACGAGATCTGTCTGAGCCGCCTCCATCCCGAATGTGCACCAAGTACAGCGATGTTTCGTTCAGCGCAATAGAGATAGCGTTAAGCGCGTTATCTGCAAGCTCTCGCTTCTCTTTGGACAGTTTAGCTATCGCCGGGAGTATGGCTATTAGTCGCTCTATCAACCATTCCATTTCAAGCTCCTATAATTGTGATTGAGAACTTCGCACTTTAGTTAAGCCGTACGTTGTAGCCGGGAGGGGATTAGCCGCCGGCAACACATTGAACAAATTGCATTGTCTATAAGAACTCGGCCTCAACGGCTCGTTAGTTCTCGGGGCATTCATCTTCTTTGTTCCAGTTTCGGTAGTCAATGACCCTGCCGATTACGAGTTCATAGTAGCCAGTGTGCGAATTCTTACGAACCTGATCTATCTGGACTGTAACTTCAGGCGCGTTCATGTGCCTACCATTAATTAACCGAAGCGAGAACGGGCATTTTCGGCCTTCGAGCCGTTTAATCCAATAAGGTTTGATCTCGCGGTGTTCCACCGTCTTGCGTCCTGCGATTATTTCACAGAGCCATTCTCTCCGAATTGTGGTTGTGAGCCTTTCCATGAGATCTAATCGCGGCACTGGACGAAGTCAGCACCGTGCACCAGACTGGGCTTGGAAATCCGCATTTCTTACGGCGTCGGGTGCAGCGTTTGGTTCGCCATAGTCATATGCTAAACTAAAACGCCATTTTTGGCGTAATCTGAAATTAGAGATTTTTCAGATTTCCATTCATCGGGAGTAAATGCCGATGCTTCGATAGGCGCAAAAACTTGATAAATCGCATCGGTCAAGATGTTTATACGTTCCCAGTAACTCTTGTCTGAAAAACTTGAGGAGATGACAACAAGGTCAATATCACTATCCTCGCGGGCAGTACCCTCAGCATGGGAACCAAACAGAATCAGTTGGTCAACTCGAATATTGATGGATTCCAATGCGTTTTTGAATCTCTTGACGGTAGCTAAAACTGTGTCTTGACCCATTTCAATACATCCTTACTTTTTTCGATCATTTCTTTCGTGATCTCTTCAGTGTAGGCCGATTGTATCTTCGCCAAATCATCGGGGTAGCAGGTAGCGACGCTGGCCGTGTTCAGCTTTGTGATAAATTTTTTCAGTTCTTGATCAGGTTTCTTACCAATTTTATTCAGAAAATAAATTAGATTATGGGTTTTGGGCGGCACCTCATGAAATTTTTTTTGAGTACAACCCTTTTAACGATTTTTCGATGGATAAATGACACATGAAAATAGCATAGAAATAACGACCGCTGCTAAACATCGCATCAGCAGTATCCATATCATAATCTGCTTGTTTTAGCCATTCTTCGTGCTTTTCGCTCATCAACTATCCTCTTTATCGACAGATTTTTTCATTTTCTACCTGCTCGGGAAAATTGGGGGACATATTGACGATAGGTTTTTTTGGCCTTTACCTTCTTTCTCCCCAAACCACGACAAAACATAATCCCGGTCCTGCCACTCATGCTTGATTCTGCCCATCAGTACACAATGACCACACCAGCGATACCTGTCGAGTTTAGATATGTCCTTTACCAGCCTTGCCCTCAAAGGATTCAGGTGAATGTAACGTACAAGTTCTATAAAATACGAATCCTCATCACAGACTATTGACTTGTAACGGTTCTAGAAAAGATGACCATGACGCTTATGGCGGCGGTTATATGTAATGGCATAACCAGTTAGAAGCCGCCGCATGAACTTTGACAGGCCAGCAAGACCACTGCGTAAAAGGATATGCGCATGGTTGGTCATCAATGCCCAGGCATATATAACCATCTCGGTCTCATGAGCAACCTGTCCCATACGCAGAACAAAATTATCTCGATCTACTTTGTCATCAACGATTCTGCGCTTTTCTATGCCTCTGACAATAACATGATGTAAGGTCCCGGGGGCATCAAGCCTAGACTGTCTTGGCATACCACCTCCTGCCAATCAGCTATTTGCTCATACCATTATTATACTTATTCAATCTAGTCAAGGACGTCCCCCCAATTCCTCCAGACCAAAATTCGCCGACGAGTTGCGAGTCAGGTTAATCGCCTTGGTTCGGCGATTTTTGCAGTCTTCTTGCCTTACCTTAAAAAAGGTAATCCTACAATTACACAAGATATTTTATTGCTCGATATTGTCTTTCTGTTTTATATAACTGCTTTAAATTCAATTTCTTCATTCCCGAATGTTGATTCAATCACCTTGTGCATTCCATGCCCAGGGTTAGGTTCTCTCAAAATTTTTACCAACTGATATTTTGACAATATTTTCAAATCGTTGTTCAAACTTACAGGGGTACGATTCATCGCTGACATCAGTTCTGAGTAAATGACTTTTCTTTTTTCCCTTAAATAGCGAACTAATTTCGTCCGTTCTGGCTTCAAAATGGCCATTAAGTCTGATGGAGCGACCCAAATAACATTTTTGGGAGTTACTTTTCTCCCCTCATCAATTTCTTTTGCGGTTTCTCCTGCAGACGCAAAGAAGTCTTTAAGTGACCCTGCCTTAAGTTCAACTGTCATTTTATAAACTCCTTGATTTCATTTTCAAAACGATCAACAAGTTCTTGATAGATCGTAAAATTATCAACTACCGATATTTCACCAAAATAATGCTTGTGATGAAAATTATGAGTATTGTCATATCCTATGACTCTCCCATTATCACCAGAAAATATCAAATGATTGATGTATGCAAGGCTGTATTTAACAACTTCTCCATTTTCATTTTCCCATACGTCAATTTTGATAATTCCCCCTCCTCGTTTTGAGTTTAGTGGGAATTGCTCTGAAACAACTTTTTTAAATTTTATTTTAGCCTTTTTTTTATCGCCCATAAATAAATATATCAGATTTTACTTTTCCCGTAAAGCTGGTCCTTGCCTTCGCATCCAGCTGCGATACCAATAGATAAGCGGTATCTGGATAATTAATCGATTTTACAAGGCAATAGCCACAAAAATACTTTGCTTGGGCTTACCATTTTCTGTTACCGCCGAACGATTGGGGTCACCGGCTGGCGAAAGCGCGTCAGCGCTGGAGCCAGTCCTTTGTGCAGCCCATGGTTACACGTCCAACTACGAGAGGCCTTCCGGCCAATTCAGGAACAGTTCCCATATCTCCTTGACGTCATCGTCGTCGGGGAATTGCAGGAAGCCTCTCGTCCCATCGAAGCCTGCTTCCGTTCGCCGCAGCATCTCGCATGCGGCGTGCCCGGCCTTCATGCTGCTCATGAGTGCGTGCAACGCCATCACGAAGTGTTCTTCCGTCAATTCAGCCTGCACTCTGTAGCAATGAAACCAACCCTCCGCCTCGTGATCTTCGGTGACTATATGGTCCCTGACCGCGCGCATATTTGGATGTGTATATTCGCAAAGGAACCCATAGAGGCTATGTGCCCGGCCCTCTAGTTCACCGCATGATATGAAGTCGTCGAGAGCTGACACCATGCGGCCAATGGGTATTTTGTCTTGTTCAGAGAGGAGTAGAGTCCCTTCGAGTGATTCGGCCTTCTTCTGAGCACGAACCATGGACGTCCCAAGAAAGGTTGGAGGGATCAACTCTTCCACACTTGAACTGTCGCCGGTTTCTGCCCATTGCCTTAGTTCGTGGTGGCGGAGACATGCCATACCAGCTGCTTCAACATGGCTTCTAATAAGAACCATCGACGTGAGTAGTCTCTCAGCGCCCAGCTCCCCCAGAGCCCCCTCTTCAAGGGTCAACATCCGCACCCTTGAGGCGCAGTAGACATGCTGAATCCAAGCATTCACCATTTCAGGCGTCAGGTTTGTGAGCTTTCGTTTCTTTCTGATGCCTTGTATCACGGAGACTGGCTCATAGAATTTTTCAAATGGCACCGCCAGTACAAACTTCCGCATTCTCTCTATTTCGCCCAGGTAGGGATGTCGGGCCCCAAGAAGCGCCTCAAGTCTGTTGCAAGAGTTCATTTTGATTCTTCTTCATGTGTAATCGCGGCGCCAGTCGCCAGGAACGACCAAGCTCACCTGCCGCTATGGAGTGCCAGCGGAATAGCGGTCAGGTGCAGTGTTTTGTTGTGTGCCGGGCACGGCACACGTTCTTAAGGGTGAGGTCATTATAGCAAGCTC
>JAGGRV010000053.1 GCA_021159445.1 Deltaproteobacteria bacterium
AGAAGACGGCAAAAAAGACATTAATTTGTTCAAGTTATTTATTGTACGTTCCTAATGAGGTGCATGAATCTCAGGCTGCTGCTCCTGCTCAGTAAACCAACATGGCGTCTCTGAGGGACTTGGTCCGCCCGCAAACAGGCTATCCGGATCTTCAAGGACAAGGGCATATTTTAACACGTCATCCATATGCTCAATCGACCGGATATGAATAGAGCGTGTCACCTTGGCAGGAATTTCTTTCAATTCTCTCTCATTTTCCTTTGGCATTAGAACATGTTCAATACCACCGCGTCTCGCTGCAAGGAGTTTCTCTTTAAGACCACCTATCGGTAGTATCCTGCCCCTCAAAGTAATCTCCCCTGTCATGGCCACATTGTGCCTGACAGGAATCTTTAGCAAAGCGGACGCTATTGCTGTGGCAATGGTGATACCTGCCGATGGTCCATCTTTGGGTATGCCGCCCTCGGGGACATGTACGTGAATATCAACTTTTTGATAAAAATCCCAGGGCAGCCTGAACTCATAGGCCCTTGATCGCACATAACTCATAGCTGCCTGTACAGATTCCTGCATAACATCACCCAGCTTCCCTGTAATGGTTAGTTTACCCTTTCCGGGCATAAGAACGGCCTCTATCTGAAGCAGGGACCCTCCTGTTTCGGACCAGGCAAGACCAGTAGCCACACCTGTCTGTGCGCTCTCTTCTGTCTGCCCAAAACGATAACGTGGGACGCCGAGGTGCTTATTAAGAGACGACTGGTTGACCTTGATTACCTGGTTCTTCTCTCGATTGCGTACTACTTCCATAGCCACCTTGCGGCAGATTGAAGCCAAAAAACGCTCGAGGTTTCTGACACCGGCCTCTCTGGTGTAAGAACGAATTATATCTAAGATGGCTCCATTACTTATCTGGAGCCGTTCAGGCTTCAAACCATGGGCTTCAAGCTGCCTTGGGAGCAAGTAACCATTTGCTATCTCCAGTTTTTCCTCCTCGGTGTATCCGGGGAGTTCTATAATTTCCATTCTGTCCTGGAGGGGTAGCGGGATGGTATGAAGAGCATTTCCAGTTGTGATAAACATCACCCGGGAGAGATCATAATCCAGATCCAAATAATGATCATTAAAAGCAAAGTTTTGCTCTGGGTCCAGGACCTCCAGGAGGGCGGATGCAGGATCTCCACGGAAGTCTGAGCTCATCTTATCCACCTCATCTATGCAAAACACAGGGTTGTTGGACTTGGCTTTTCTGAGCGACTGGATAATTTTTCCAGGCATTGCGCCAATATATGTCCGCCGGTGGCCGCGGATTTCCGCCTCATCCCTTACACCTCCGAGGGAAAGGCGCACAAAATTCCTCCCCAAGGCCCGGGCCACGGATCTCGCAAGTGAGGTTTTCCCAACGCCGGGAGGCCCGACCAGACACAAGATCGGACCTTTCATCTTTTTTACCAGGCTCTGAACAGCCAGATATTCCAGAATCCGTTCCTTGGGTTTTTCCAGGCCATAGTGGTCTTCATTAAGGATTCGCTCTGCTTCAACTATGTCATGTTTATCCTTGGTCTTCTTAAACCAGGGAAGCACTAGTATCCAGTCAATATAATTTCTCACCACGGTGGCCTCGGCGGACAAGGGGGCCATCATCTTAAGCTTCTTGAATTCCCGCCGGATCTTGGCCGCTGCCTCCCTGGTGAGACGCTTGCGTTTTATACGATGTTCAAGATCTTTTAGATCGGCTTGGGAGTCCTCTTTATGCCCCATCTCCTTTTGAATGGCCCGTATCTGCTCATTGAGATAATAGTCTTTTTGGTTTTTTTCCATCTGCTTCTTAACGCGCTCTTTTACCCGCTGTTCCATCCGAACGACCTGGACCTCAGAACGCATGAGCTCGTAAAGCCGCTCAAGGCGCCTGCCGGGATAAACATGCTCCAGCAAGGACTGTTTATCATGGACCTTCAGCGGTATGTGAGAGGCAATGGCATCTGCCAATCGGGAAGGATCTGTTATGGAAAAAATAGCAAGGGCCACTTCAGATGGAATCTTCTTATTATATTTTACATACTCCTTAAAGACACTAATCGTGACTCGTATAAGGGCCTCTATCTCAGGCGAGCGGTCTGATATTTGTGGCAAGGGCTCTGCCTCCACCACAAAATATTCCTGATTGGGAATATAATGTTTGATCTTGGCCCGTCGTTTACCCTCTACCAGGGCCTTGACCGTGCCATCGGGCAGACGAAGCAACTGGAGTATTGTGCCTAAGGTTCCTATCCGATAGATGTCCTTCTTCTTGGGATCATCCACCTTGGCATCCTTTTGGGCAGCCAACAATATCTCCTGCCCCAAAGACATGGCCTGCTCTATGGCCTCTACTGACTTATCACGCCCGACAAAAAAAGGGGCCACCATATGTGGGAAAAAAACAATATCGCGGAGGGGTAGAAGTGAAACAGTCAAATTTTTCTTTTTTTCACTCATAGGTCATGCCCTACTATAACGCCTTGGCCTGGGGTTCATAGAGAAGTATAGGCTCTGACTTGTTGAGGATCACATCCTCACTTATCACGCATTCCTTAACACCTTCCCTGGATGGGAGCTCATACATCACATTCAACATGGCCTGCTCCAGAATAGCCCGGAGCCCCCGGGCACCTGTTTTTCTCTTTGTCGCCTTCTGAGCAATTGCCCTTATTGCCCCATCGGTAAAGTGGAGATCAACATCATCCATTGCAAAAAGCTTCTGGAACTGCTTCACTAAAGCGTTTTTGGGCTCACGGAGGATCTTCACCAAGTCATCTTCATCCAGTTCCTCCAGGGTCGCAACAACTGGAATTCTGCCAACGAACTCTGGGATCAGCCCATATTTTATTAGGTCCTCCGGCTGCACATCCTTGAGAATCTCACCCAACGAAAGATCCCGTGCACCCTGAACATCCGCGCCAAAACCTATGGAGAACTTGCCCATTCTTGTCTTCACAATGGAATCCAGGCCGACAAAAGCACCACCGCATATAAACAGTATATTAGTAGTATCAATCTTAACAAAGTCCTGCTGGGGATGTTTGCGCCCGCCCTTTGGGGGCACATTGGCCATGGTACCTTCTATGATCTTCAGAAGTGCTTGCTGAACTCCTTCTCCCGACACATCTCTTGTAATGGAGGCGCTGTCTGACTTTCTTGCAATTTTATCGATCTCATCTATATATACGATCCCACGGCTTGCAAGCTCCACATCGTAGTCAGATGCCTGCAAAAGGTTCAGTATAATATTTTCCACATCCTCCCCTACATAGCCTGCCTCTGTCAGTGTAGTAGCATCTGCCAATGTAAATGGTACATTAAGGATCTTGGCCAAAATCTGGGCTAAAAGGGTCTTTCCACTGCCGGTTGGCCCAATAAGTATGATGTTGCTTTTCTGGAGTTCCACATCCTCCATACCGATCCCGGAATCGATGCGTTTGTAATGGTTGTGTACCGCAACTGAGAGAATCTTCTTGGCTATCTCCTGGCCAATAACATACTCGTCCAGAAGGGCCTTTATTTCAGCGGGTTTGAGGATCTTGTTCTCTGTACTGCCGACCTCGTCTTCCCCGTCATATTCCTCGGCTATTATATCATTGCAAAGTTCTATACATTCATCACAAATGTATACACTCGGGCCGGCTATGAGCTTTTTTACCTCTTCCTGACCCTTTCCACAGAATGAGCAATGTAAACTTTCCCGGTTTTCAAAATCTTTCATTCTAGCCATCCGGCTTATCCTCCTGGGGAATGATATCACGTTTTACAATGACTTCATCTATAAGGCCATACTCCACTGCCTCTTCCCCGCTCATAAAAAAATCTCTCTCCGTATCCTCCTGAATCTTTACAAAAGGCTGACCGGTGTGGGCCGCAAGAATCTCATCTAACTTCTGTCGCAGCCTCAAGATCTCTTTGGCATGGATATCAATATCTGTTGCCTGGCCCTTAAATCCCCCCATAGGCTGATGGATCAGGATTCTTGCGTTGGGAAGGGTATAACGTTTACCCTTAGCGCCTGCAGCAAGAAGCATCGCGCCCATACTGGCTGCCTGGCCAAGGCAAAGTGTGCTTACATCAGGTCTGATATATTGCATGGTGTCATAAATAGCTAAACCCGCCGTAACCATCCCACCTGGTGAGTTTATGTAAAGTGTTACATCCCTTTTGGGGTCTTCCGCTTCCAGAAAAAGAAACTGGGCTATAATAAGGCTGGCTATTTCATCATCGACTACGCCTCCCAAGAATACTATGCGCTCTTTAAGGAGGCGCGAATATATATCATAGGCCCTCTCGCCCCTGGGGCTCTGTTCTATAACAATAGGTATCAGCGGCATTTAATCAACCTCCTGAGATGCCGGCTTTACAACTGCCTGTTTTAAAAGGAAATCTACGGTCTTTTTTGCCCGCAATTTGGGAAGAACGTTCTGGACCATTGCGTTTTGTAATTGCTGCTTGTCCACACCCAGCCTTTGGGATTGGCTATCCGCATACTTAGCATATTCGGAAACCTCGTCATGATCCACTGCAATGTTTTCCGCTTCGGCTATCTTGTCCAAAATAATCTCAGTCTTCACTTGGTTAACAGCGTCTTCCCGCATCTTCGCGCGGAGCCTGTCCTCCGACATCCCGGCTCTCTCAAGGTCCACACCCCGTTCCTGGAGATGACCTATCACATTATCCACCATTTGTTTAAGCTTGGCATCAATCAATCTATCAGGTATGGGAAAATCCACCTGTTCCCTCAATTGTTCCAGGAATTGCTGTCTCAGACTGCTTTTTGCGGCCTTCTGTTTGTCTATCTCTAGCTGTTTACGCAGACGATCCCTCAAGTCTTCAACGGTCTTGATATCTGTTCCGATCTGTTTGGCAAAATCGTCGTTCAGCTCGGGTGATATTCGTTTTTTTATGTCTTTTAACACCACCTTGAATTGAACAGTCCTGCCGGCAACCTTTGCGTTTAAAGCGTCCTCAGGATAACTGACCTCAATAGACTTATCGGAATCTTTAGTCATTCCCAAAAGTTGTTCCTCAAACACGGGATTGAAATAGCCTGCGCCAACTTCCAGATAGTAATTTTCTTCCGAAAGGCCATCCACAAGCTCACCATCTATCTCCCCAACATAATCAATTATGGCAAGACTTCCCTTCTCTACAGGACGGTCTTCTCCCACAGACTCTACTGTTGCAAAATGGCGAAGCAGTGCCTCAAGTTGCTCCTGTATCTCCTCTTCACTTACCTCCACTAAGGGCTCTTCCAGTTCAAGGCCTTTATATTTTGGCACTTCGAATTCAGGCCAAATGTCCAGAAGGGCTGAATAAGAAAAAGCTTCGGCGGCCTTTAAGGAAGAGGTTGAATCCAACTGGGGATCAAGTACCAGCTCCACGTTTATCTCCTTAAGGGCATCGGGCAGGCTATCTTTAATAAGCTTCTCAAGCACCTCTTTTTCCACCTGTGGACCGTAGTGACGCTCCAGTATGCTGCGAGGGGCCTTGCCCTTTCTGAACCCCTTAATATTTGCTCCCTTTTTCAGTTGGTTGTATGCGCTGTCAAACTCCTTAGATACCACGTCAGCGGGTATTTCTACTGAGAGACGTTTCTGGATAGGACCTGTGTCTTCGACTGTAACCTTCATTAACTCCTTACCTTTCTTTATAAGTTCAATTGTTTGAATTTGAATCGCTAAAAAAATCGCAAATCCTGTTCCAAAAGAAACAGTAGATGAATTTTTGCAGGTGGTTCATTTATGTAATATTTTTAAAGAGAAAAATAAAGAAAATAAAAAACCTGAGAATAAAAACCCAGTCAAGGACTAACGGCAAGTATACGAGACTATCGTTAAAACTTAAATTGAGCGATTAGCCTTTAGCGGTTAGCTATTAGTTTAATGATTACAGGATGTTTTGCTATTACAAACCTTCACGCGTTGGGTGTTATTTCTAATTAACGTAATGCCTTGATTTTTCAAAGCTAAACGCTAATGGCTAACAGCTAATCGCTCAACTTAGGAACGGGAGATAAATAAGTTGAACAAAAATTAATAGGATTTTTTGTTGTATTC
>JAGGRV010000649.1 GCA_021159445.1 Deltaproteobacteria bacterium
TTTAGTAATGAACATCGAACATCGAACGTCCAACATCGAATGTTGAATGGGAAAAGATGAAGAAACAGACTTATGACCCGGAAGAAAGGCTGCTCCCCCCTGTATCAAAACGGCTGACAAGAAACAGAAATAGCCGTTGAGTGTTCGGTTTTGGATATTCGTTTTTCATTTAAACATTTTGCTATCATGACAAAATGAAGTTTAAAAGTTAAGAACGTCCCCCTGTGGTCATAATCGTGGATGATCATAGGGTGGTGATTGAGGGGACATTGCGGAAGGATGCTGGGCAGGAAAATTATTCAGTGAGGGTGAAAAAATATGAATATGAAGACATCCTTCACGACAAGTCAAAAGTAGTTTACACTTTGTTGACCTTGTATTTTGGCAGTGAAATTGGAAATTGGAAATTGGGAAAAACACAAAGATGTAAATGCGTTACCTAATTTCAAATTTCGAATTTCCAGTTTCGACATCGGTATCAAATTCGACAATACACTCTTTTTCGAAAAAGTATAAACTGGTGAATGAAGGATGCCAATATGGATAAAGAAATGGACGAGTGTAAGCAGGTTGAGGAGCGGTTACAACATCTCAATGTCGTGCTGCGCGCTATCCGAAATGTCAACCAACTCATTACCAGGGAGAAGGACCGGGATCGCTTACTTCAGGGCGCCTGTGACAACCTGGTCGAGATCCGGGGTTATTTTAGCGCCTGGATAGCTCTGATGGATAACTCAGGAAAGCTTTTAACAACTGCGGAATCCGGTCTGAAAGAGGCGTTCTTGCCGCTGGTCGAACTGATCAAGCGTGGAGAGTTGCCCGTGTGTGGAAGCAGGGCGCTGAAAGGACCAGAAGTTGTGGCTATAGAAGACCCATCCGATACGTGCACCGTCTGTCCACTTGTATCGGAGTATGCCGGCAGGGGGTCGATGACCGTTCGGCTGAAATACAGTGGGAAGGTATACGGTATGTTTAGTGTATCCGTCCGCAGAGATCTCGTCGCAGACGGGGAAGAACAAGCCCTGTTCAAAGAAGTTGCGAACGACATTGCCTTCGCACTGCATAACATGGAATTGGAAGAAAATCACAAGCGAGCGGAAGAAAGGGTCAAACACCTGAACACCGTCCTGCGTGCCATCCACAACGTCCATCAGCTTATTGCCAAGGGAAAGGACCTCCATCGACTGATTAAAGGCGTGTGCGATAACTTTATTAAAACCAGGGGTTACTATAGCGCCTGGATAGCGCTTTTTGATAAATCCGGGAATTTTATTACTGCGGCTGAGGCAGGTTTGGGTGAGAAATTTTCCCGGCTGCTTGAGATACTCGAA
The DNA here is from genome assembly GCA_021159445.1 of Deltaproteobacteria bacterium. Taxonomy (GTDB): domain Bacteria; phylum Desulfobacterota; class Dissulfuribacteria; order Dissulfuribacterales; family UBA3076; genus UBA3076. Next base: position 1,332 of record JAGGRV010000649.1, read on the forward strand.
CGTGGTGATCTGATGAAGTGTGGCAGGGAAGTGCTTGGACGATCAGGTGTCTTGGTGATTGTGAATCCGATTGACGTCTGTGATGACTGCCCCCTTTCAAAGATTTATGCCGGCAATGAGGCTATGACCATCCGGCTGGAGTATGAAGACAAGGTATACGGCATTATGTCGGTTTCCATCCCCAAAGGAATTGCAACAAACAGGGAAGAACAATTGCTTTTTGAAGGTGTTGCAGATGACATTGCCTTTGCAATGCATGTGATTGAATCAGATGAAAAGGAAAAACAATCACAAGAAGCCCTTCGGGAAAGTGAGGAGAGATATAGAACGATTTATGATTCTTCCAGAGATGCCATCATGATACTTACCCCAAACAAAGGGTTCCTCAGCGGAAATCCTGCTGCTATAGAGATGTTTGGATGTCAGAACGAAGATCATTTTACATCTCTAACCCCGGCGGCTTTATCTCCGGAATATCAGCCGGATGAAGCCTTATCTGCTGAAAAGGCTCAAAAGATGATGGAAATTGCCATGGAAAAAGGCAATCATTTCTTTGGATGGAAATACAAACGAGTAGATGGAGAGGAATTTTATGCTACTGTTTTATTAACTATGATGAAACTACATGATGAAAAGGTCTTACAGGCAACCGTCAGGGACATTACAGAGCGCAAGAAGTTAGAAGACCAATTCCGTCAGGCCCAGAAGATGGAGGCCATCGGCGTCTTGGCTGGCGGGGTGGCCCATGATTTCAACAACCTGCTGACCGTCATCCTCGGCAATGCCCAGCTTGCATTGATGAATATCATCAAGGATGAATCCTTTCGCAAGGAAATACAAGAGATTGAGAAAGCCGGGAAGAAGGCATCCTCTCTTACCCGACAGCTCTTGGCCTTCAGCCGTAAGCAGATAATCAACCCCAAGATACTGGATATCAATGAAGTAATAAACGAGACGGAAAAGATGCTTGAACGTATGATCGGAGAGGATATTGAATTTCTGACGGTTTTAGAACCTGATCTGCGGAAAGTCTATACAGACCCAGGGCAGATTGATCAGGTGGTCATGAACCTGGTGGTCAATGCCAGGGACGCCATGCCACGGGGAGGAAATCTCACCATTGAGACGGCCAATGTGGAACTGGACGAGACCTATTTTCAGAGTCGCAATACTGAAAGCAAGCCCGGGCCTTATGTAATGCTGGCTGTAACTGACAATGGCATAGGTATGGATGATGAGACCCTGTCCCGCATATTCGATCCCTTCTTTACCACTAAGGAGATTGGCAGGGGCACGGGTTTAGGTCTTTCCACGGTCTATGGCATCGTGAAACAGAACAATGGCTATTGCTGGGTCTATAGCGAGCCCGGGAAAGGGACGACCTTTAAGATCTACTTTCCCAGGGTGGCAGAGGGTGTGGTGGCAGGTAAAGAAGACGAGAAGCTTGCGGATGTAATCAGTGGTTCTGAGACTGTCTTGATTGTGGAAGATAATGATGCCCTTCGAGATATAACAAAAAAGATCCTCCAGAAATATGGATACAGGGTCCTGGAGGCAGAGAACGGCGAGAAGGCCCTGAATATCAGCGAGACGCATGAGGGGCCGATCCACCTGCTGCTCACGGATGTGGTAATGCCCGGGATGAGCGGAAGCGACCTGTCAGAAAAGCTGCAATCCATAAGGCCTGAGACACGGGTGATTTACATGTCAGGTTACACAGATAATGCCATTGTTCATCATGGAATTTTGAGACAGGATATAAACTTTATCGAAAAGCCCTTTTCGCCGGAAAGCCTGGGTAAAAAAGTGCGCCAGGTGCTGGACGGTGGAAATTGAAAATTGACTAGTGAGAAATGAATATTGAATAGTGAAAATTGAAGGACTGAACAATTGAGAAATGAAGAATTAAAAGAGAGGACGAAAGAATTCGCTCATAGATGTGTAAAATTGGCTTTGGAGTTGCCTAATGGGCAATTAGGGAAACATATTGCCAGCCAATTGATTCGTTGCTCCACATCAGTCGCCGCAAACTATAGGGCATCATGTATAGCGCAATCCAAGGCGAGTTTTATTTCGAAGCTCAGTATCGTTCTGGAAGAAGCGGATGAATCTTCATTTTGGTTGGAATTCATTGTCGATGAAAAGATGATGAAAACAAATTTTGTCGCACCACTCTTAAATGAAGCAAAGGAACTGACAGCAATTTTTTATGCCAGTCGGAAAACAGCAAGAAAAAACGTTGAAAAGTGAAAATTGAAAAGTGAAAATTGAAAATTGAAGGAATAGTGATATTCAATTTTCAATTTCCAAATCGTCTTCCACAAATATTCAATTTTCAATATTCAATTTTCAATTTCCAAATCGTCTTCCACAAATATTCAATTTTCAATATTCAATTTTCAATTTCCAAATCGTCTTCCACAAATATTCAATTTTCAATATTCAATTTTCAATATTCAATTTTCAATTTCCCCACAAGGCAATCTGATAATAAAGGTGGTTCCTTTTCCCACCTCGCTTTCCACATTTATAGTACCTTTATGTTTCTCAATAATACCAAAACCTATGTTAAGCCCCAGGCCAGTTCCCTTGCCTATCTCTTTGGTGGTAAAGAAAGGATCAAATATCTTTGGAAGATTTTCCTCGGCAATCCCGCATCCTGTATCGCTGATTCTGACCTCCACACAATCCCTTGCAGATTGGTCATCGTTGATTAATCTGGTAGAAATTTTGATCTCGCCCTTCTCTTCGATTGCCTGGGCCGCGTTTACGATGATGTTCATAAAGACTTGATTGAGTTCCAAAGGACAGCACTCTATCTCCGGAATGGCACCATATTCCTTTAAAACGTCTGCCTTGTACTTCAATTCATTCCACACCATATTCAAAGTGCTTTCTAATCCGACATTGATGTTAAAGAATCCCCTTTCCCCATGGTCGATACGGGAGAAATCTTTGAGATCAGAAACTATCTTTTTTGCCCTGTCTGTACCTTCTTTTGACTCTTCAATGAGTTGGTCGAGATCATCGAGGATGTATTCAATATCTATTTCTTTTTCTAGTGATTTAATCTCTTCAAGAAGTGCTGTTCTTTCTCCGTCATTGAGCAGATGGACTTCTTGATATCTCGCCATAAGCTTTTGAATATCCTCTAAATACCCACTCAATGTATTGAGGTTACTTGAGATAAACCCAATGGGATTGTTAATCTCATGTGCAACTCCGGCAGCCAACTGCCCGATGGATGCCAGCTTTTCAGATTGGAGAAGCATGGCATGGGAATCCTTTATCTCCTTTATTTTCTTCTCCAGCAACCCTTCCAAATTTTCTGTATATTCCAAGAGTCGTTTTCTAGTTTTTTGCTTGTCAAAGGCCCTTGATGTGGAGAGCTGAAGGAGCTCCATATCCGGGGGCTTTGTAATAAAATCCGAGGCATCAAGGCGCAATGCCTCTATAGCCATCTCTATATCTGTGTAACCTGTAAAGACTATTACCTCTGTGTTACTATCTATTGCCTTGACCCTCTTTAAGACCTCAAGCCCGCTTAGACCCGGCATCTTTACATCCGTAATCACAAGCGTCGGCCTTTGCTTCTGAAAGACATCAAGGCCCTCTTTACCGTCTTTTGCGGTCAATACATCATAACCATCAGCTACCAGGTAATTGGCTACTATTTTCAGGGTCTGAGGCTCATCGTCGATAACGAGTATTCTTTCCATTTATGTCCTCCAGTCGCGTCACTGGTCATTTGTGAAGTAGTCTCAACGTCATAATGACCCCTCTTCCGCAAAAACGTCCCGAAAGAGGGCTGACATCGATGTTGTATACTCCATCTGACAGCCGGTATTCCTCAAGACTCTGTGTCTTGTTCGTTTCCAGCGCAACGGCTACATTTTGTTGAACGTCGGTTGGAAAGTATTCAGCGAATTCGCCTCCCACCTCAATGGCGTGGCCATTAAATGGTTGGGCTTGCGCCTCTTGATTGATCACTGCTATCATCCCGTCAGAGCTTACACCGATGATCGGCAGGGGGAGATCTTGCAGGATGGCACGTGAGAACTCAAGGGTCCGATTTTGAATCTCAAGCTGCTTTGTCCTTTCTGAAACCAGTGCCTCCAGATTCTCATTCATTGTTTTTAACTCTTCATTTTGTTCAAGAACCTTTTCATGAAGTGTTTTGTTGGTCTGGATAAGGTCGTATTGTTCCAGGGCCTGTTTGATCTCCAACTTTAAACTTTGATCGTTCCACGGCTTTAGAAGGAATTTGTAGACATGCCCTTTGTTGATCGACTCGGTGATGGAGTCAACATCCGTATAACCTGTGAGGATGATACGAATGGCGTCAGGATACCCTTCTTTTACCTTAGCCAAAAACTGAGTGCCGTCCATCCGGGGCATCCTCTGGTCGGAGATCACCAGGTGAACACTATTTTCTTCAAGGAGTTTCAGACCCTCGGCACCACTTGGAGCTGTCAGCAGACGGTAGCCCTCCTTTCGGAGCAATCGCTTTAATGAGCTTAAGATATTTTCCTCATCATCCACGCACAGGATCGTATGATTGTAATCGTTCATTTTCACTCACAAAACCTTCTGTCACTATTCCTCTTTAATCTAAGTTAAGCGATTAGCTGTTAGCCATTAGCGTTTAGCTTTGAAAAATGGTTCATCACGGATTAGTGTGGTAATCTGTGATGAACCGCTAATACCTAATTTTGTAATAGTAAAACATCCTGTAATCATTAAACTAAT
>JAGGRV010000225.1 GCA_021159445.1 Deltaproteobacteria bacterium
CAACCCGCTCCTCACCCCGCAAGACACGGTTTACGCGCCGCGGTTACCTCATCCAGCCTCCTTACCTTGCACCTTCTTGGTGCGTCGTGGAGCAGGTCCGGATTTTGCCTCGCCTCACTCACGATTGCTTTGAATGCTTCAATAAACTGATCGATATCCTCTTTGGACTCTGTCTCAGTCGGCTCTATCATTATGGCACCGTGCACGACCAGCGGGAAATAGACGGTAGGCGGATGAAATCCATACTCCATAAGTCGCTTAGCCATATCCAGGGTCGTTACTTTGTCTGCCTTTTGATGTTCATCCGAGAAAACGCATTCATGCATGCATGGTCTGTCATAGGGAAGATGCAACGTCCCTTTTAGATTTTCCTTGATATAATTTGCATTTAATACGGCAAGCCGGCTGGCTTTTTTCAGATTCCTCGGCCCCATGCTGCGAATATAGCTATAGGCCTTTATCATAACACCTACATTTCCGTGAAATGCCTGTACCTTGCCGATAGATTCAGGATAATCTCCGGAAAGGACATATCTTTCCTTTTCCTTGACTATGCGGGGAATAGGGAGAAATGGCTCAAGTTTTCTTTTAACACATACAGGACCTGAGCCCGGCCCGCCTCCCCCGTGAGGCGTGGAGAAGGTCTTGTGGAGGTTCAGGTGCATTACGTCAACCCCGATCTTGCCCATTTGCACTATACCCATGACGGCATTCATGTTTGCACCGTCACAATAGACCAATCCGCCTTTGGCGTGGATGATCTCTGCTATTTTCCGGCTGTTTTCTTCAAAAAGGCCGAGCGTGTTCGGGTTGGTGATCATAATACCGGCCGTGTCTTCGTCCATGACCTCTGCAATGGCCTCTACTGAAAGGATCCCCTGTTCATTCGATTTCACAGGCAAGGAACGGTAACCGCACAGAGCGGCAGAGGCGGGGTTTGTGCCGTGGGCAGTATCAGGTACAATGATTTTTGAGCGCTGCGATCCCTTGCTTTTGTGAAAGGCATGAATCAGAAGCATGCCGGTGAGTTCTCCATGGGCCCCTGCCGCAGGCTGAAGGGTGGTCGCATCCATTCCGGTGATTTCCGCCAGATATTGCTCAAGTTCAAACATCATCTTGAGTGTCCCCTGGGACAGACTGGCCGGAAGCAGGGGATGGGCTTCAGCAAATCCAGGAAGGCCTGCCTGTCTTTCATTGGTCTTGGGGCTGTACTTCATGGTACATGAACCTAGGGGGTACATGCCGGTATCTACACCAAAATTCCACTGGGACAGCCTGGTGTAATGGCGTACCACGTCAACCTCACTCAAATCCGGAAGGTCCGGTCCTTCGCCTCTTAATTCCTGGTCCAGGGGGACGGATTCAACGTCACGCAGGGGAAGGGAAAATCCGCTTCTTCCCTTTCTCCCCTTCTCCCAAAGGAGCGGCTCATTCATTATCAGGCCTGTGGCCCCTACAGATTCTTTCATGACTGAACCTCCCTGATCATGGCATCCATGTCGTCCCTGGACTTGGTTTCCGTAACACACAAAAGATAGTGGTTGGCAAGTTCAGGATAGTAGGGAGTCAGAGAAAGGCCTGGCACTATATTTTTTTCCATAAGTCGCTCGTAGGTGGCCTCAAAGCCATTCGGGAACTCAACAACAAATTCATTGAATGTAGAGGTCTCAAAAGCGATTTTGCATCCAGCCTCTTTCAATTCCTTTTTAAGATACTCGGCCTTGTCATGGTTGAGGCGGGCAAGCTCCCGAATCCCGGTACCACCGAGAGAGGCCATATACATGACGGCTGCCAAAGCACAGAGGCTGTTGTTGGTGCAGATGTTGGAGGTTGCCTTTTCCCGGCGAATATGCTGCTCCCTGGTGGCAAGGGTCAGAACAAAGCCTCTCTTTCCGTCCAGGTCTTTGGTTTTGCCCACCAGGCGACCAGGCAGGCTGCGCATGTATTTCTTTCTGCTTGCAAGCATCCCAAGGGCCGGTCCACCAAAGGAACGGGGTATTCCCAGACTCTGACCTTCTCCGCACACAATATCAGCGCCTTGTGCCCCGGGGCTTTTCAAGAGGCCGTAAGCAAGGGCCTCAGTAAAGGAAATAATAAAGAGCGCCTCTCTGTCATGGGCCTTTTCACCAGCGGTCCGCAAGTCCTCAATGCATCCAAAAAAATTAGGTGACTGAATCGCAACGGCTGCAAGATCGTCCATGTCATCCAGCCCGGTAATATCGGTCATACCATTTTCCAGATAGCCGAGTTCCACAATCTCAAAGCCGGTTGGTTCAAAATAGGTCCTTATTACCTGACGATACAGGGGATGAATCAGGCTTGAAATAGCGACTTTTTTTCGTTTGGTAATACGGATGGCCATGAGGAGTGATTCAGCCAGGGCCGTGGCACCGTCATAATGTGATGCAGTAGCTATTTCCATGCCCAGAAGCCGTGCAGCCAGGGTCTGATATTCATAGATCGCCTGCAGGGTTCCCTGGCTCATTTCCGGCTGGTAAGGGGTGTAAGACGTTACAAACTCGGAGCGACTTAAGAGATAAGACACTGACGCGGGAATATAATGCTCATAACTCCCGGCTCCCAGAAATACTCTGTACTCCGGGGAGACTGCCATGCTCCTGGAAAGGGTCTCCATGTGATCGTTCAGTTCCCACTCTGTCAATGCCTCTGGCAGATTGAGATTGCCCTTTAATCGGCAATCATCAGGGACAGTCGAAAAAAGATCGTCAAGATCATCAACCCCCACAACCTGAAGCATTGAAGAGATCTCATCGCTTGTGTGAGGCAGATAGAGCATTTACGCAGCCCCTTTCAGTTTTTCCAGGCAAGCGACATTGGTCATGAGCGTATCCATTTCAGATGTGTCGATAGGACTTACTTTGACAAACCATCCATCACCATATGGGCTTTTGTTCACGAGTTCAGGCGACTCTTCAAGTGTTGTGTTAACAGCAATAATTGCTCCGCTTACCGGCAAATAACATTCGCAAACAGCCTTGACCGATTCCACGGTTGCGAACTCTTCACCCTTCTTAAAGATATCACCTGTCTGCGGCAGTTCTACAAAGACAATGTCTCCGAGCTGGTCCTGGGCATAGTCGTCAAGCCCGATACAGACCCTGTTACCTTCAAGCCTGGCCCATTCATGATCGTCTGCATACCGAACATCATCGGGCAAGTTTAATTCACTGATTTCCTTCATGATCTTTCCTTCCTCTTTGGATTGATGATTGATGATTGCTCTCGTGAGCTTTTCTGTGCCCCTTGACCCTTTCAACCTCTGAATCTCTGAACGATTATCATATACTACCTGTGAATGCAAACAGCCCTTCGCATTGTAATCTGTTCGAAGCTGAATACTGTCCGCGGAGAATTTGACGAAATCCCTGAAACTTGATAGCTTTCTATGCTTCTATAAAAGATAGGAGATTATTCATGAGCAAAACACAACGGACCGTTTTATATGATCGGCACGTGTCACTGGGTGCCAAGATGGTGGAATTCTGCGGTTGGGAGATGCCCATTTTCTACCCCACCGGCATTGTGCAGGAGCATCTGGCTACCCGCAAGGGAGCAGGACTTTTTGACGTCTCCCATATGGGGCGATTCAACTTCCGGGGTGCCGGGGCTCTGAAATTCCTTCAGCACGTCTTGAGTAACAATGCCGAAGCCCTTGATATCATTGCGACTGGAGCCCAATACACGATCATACCGGCTGAAACAGGCGGGGCTATTGACGACGCCTATCTCTATCGTTTTATCAAGGAGGAATATCTGTTGGTTGTCAACGCTGTCAACTGTGAGAAGGACTGGAATCACTTCCAGTCCCTGATAAAGGATTTTGACGACGTTGAGATGATCGACCGGACTAAAGAGATCGTCATGCTTTCACTCCAGGGGCCTAAGTCACGTTTGATTCTGGAACAAATCATCGAGTCCGGTTCGCTCCCTGAGCCGGCGCGAAACTCCGTAAGCATGGTGACGATCTCCGGTGTCAAGGTGAAGGTGGCCCGCACCGGTTATACCGGCGAACCGTTGTGTTTTGAACTCTTCGCCAGATGTAGCGACGGCCCGGTGCTGTGGGACCGGATCGTGAGTAAGGGGGCAACGCCAATCGGACTTGGAGCGCGGGACACTCTCCGCCTGGAAGCCGCCCTGCCGCTCTATGGCCATGAGTTTGGAAAAGACCCTGAAGGCAAAGAAATTCCCATAATGGCCTGTCCTTTGGCTAAGTTCGCTGTGAGCTTCTCGCCCCTTAAGGGAGACTTTATGGGCCGTGCGGAGCTTGCCAGGCAAAATGAGGCATTGAAAAAAATAATCTTCCGCGATTATTCGCTCATTCAGGACCTGCCTCGCATAACCAGGCCCATTGCCGTGGCGGGACGAGGCATTGCCCGTGAAGGTTCCAAGGTGTTCAGGGGTGACAAGCATGTCGGTTACGTGACCAGCGGCACCATGGTCCCCATGTGGTCTGTCGAGGGCCAAGGACTGGAATCGGCCCAGACCGACCAACGGAAGCTGCGCTCCATCTGCCTTGCCTATGTCGACAGCGATATCATCGATGATGATAAAGTCTCAATTGATATCCGCGACAAAAGAGTTGATGCCGTTGTGGTGCCTTTCCACATGCGCTCTGATGCCCCGCCGTACGTGCGTCCGATTGTCTTTGATTATAAGATCCCGGATAAGGAACTCCCGAAAGGCGACAGGCCGGCCAAGGCCCTCAGGCTGCTGGAAAAGGCCGTGGAGAACACCCAATGGCGACAGCAGGAGTGTATCAACCTTATTCCTTCAGAGATGACCATCTCTCCAATGGCCAGGCTGCTCTCCGTGATGGACCCGGCCTTCCGCTATGCCGAGCACAAGAAGGCAGCGGCATTCTACGATGCAGAGATCTTCTATTACCAGGGTACTGAGTTTATCGGCGAGGTCGAGAGGATTCTGGAAGAGGAAATGCAGGAATTTCTTGGCTGCGAGAATGTGGAAACACGTTTAATCAGTGGACAGATGGCCAACACGGCCGTTTTCAGCGCTATGGTAAACTACCTTAATCGCGCAGACCGCAAATCTGAGCCTCGACGGATTCGTCAGGTGATGAACAACTATATCGGCAAGGGTGGCCATCTCAGCGCTCAGCCAATGGGTGCGCTGCATGACTTTGTGGCCAGGGACCCGCGCACAGAGCGCCCGGCCGTGGTGAACTTTCCCGTTCTGGCCGAAAACCCTCACAAGATAGACGTACCAGCCACGCTGGAGTTGATTGATCAGTACCGGCCGGAGCTGATCATCTTCGGAAAGAGCATGGTCCTGCACAAGGAGCCTGTTACTGAAATACGCCGGTTCCTCGACTCTCAGAAAATCGATGCAGTCTTGATATACGACATGGCCCATGTGCTTGGGCTCATCGGTCCTCACTTCCAGATGCCCTTTGCCGAAGGGACTGATATTGTAACCGGATCAACGCACAAGACCTTTTTTGGCACGCAGCGTGGCATAGTGGGCAGCCGTTTTCAGGAAAACGAAGAGCGATATGAACTTTGGGAAGCCTTAACGAGGCGCGCTTTCCCTGGATCGGTCTCAAATCACCACCTCGGCACTCTACTCGGGCTGCTCATGGCTACTTACGAAATGAATCACTTCAAGGGCAAATACCAGCCCAGGGTCATTGCCAATGCCAAGGCATTCGCCAGGGCCTTGAAGGAGTGCGGGCTGAATGTGGCCGGAGATCCTGCCATTGACTTCACTGAAACCCACCAGGTAGTCGTGGACGTAAGTTACAGCCACGGGCCGGAAATCGCCAGCAGGCTCGAAGCCAACAACATCATTTGTAACTATCAGGCCAACACGGACGAAGAAGGATTTACCGCCTCCGGGGCCCTGCGCATGGGAGTATCTGAGATGACACGATTTGGTATGGAAAAAGATGACTTCCGCACACTGGCCGAGCTGATGCGTGATGTGGTGATAAAGGATGCCGTTGTCACCGATCAGGTCAAGACGCTCCGGGAACAATTCCGTGAGTTGCAGTTCTGCTTCCGTGACGACGAATATGCCGGGATGCTGCAAAAGCTCCAC
>JAGGRV010000284.1 GCA_021159445.1 Deltaproteobacteria bacterium
TCGCCTCCATCCGGACCAGACGCTCACGGTCCGCCTGGGTAAATCCGGAAGACCCTGCCGACCAGGCAAGATCTGATAACCCCATCACTGACAACAGGACGATGATAGTCAAAAAACGGCAGTACATATGGTCACCTCACTCAAGGCGAAAAAACCGACTGTAACAAAAGAACATTAATCCACAGATTTCGCCCCAGAGAAATAGGCTACGCATTTCACAGGGCAAGCAGATTACACGGATTACATTAATGACTTCCTTAAAAAAATCAAGCAGCTAAACGGTAAATTGAACCGCAAAGATTATTCCTTTTTTTAAATTCAAAATTCAAAATTCAAAATTGTGTCTGAACGGACTTTTCGTTCAGACACTAACTAGGGCGGGCGGTTGAGCTGCTTTAAACTGTGCGGTTAAGAAACTACTCAAAATCAATCACGAAAACACGAAGGTACGAAAACACGAAACAAGACATAGGTAACTTCTCAATAACTCAGGGTAAGATGTCTGGATGTGAATGCCGTCATTCCTGCGAAAGCAGGAATCCAGTGAATAGTCGCAAAATATGAATTGCCCGGACTTATTGAGAAATTACCGTCCCGCAGCCCGTCCCCGGTAAATCTGAGTGCAATATTTTGTCCAACTTATTTTAAACGGCCTCCTAAATTCACAAAAAAGGCCCTTTTCTGGGAATCTGTTGCGCCGGCAAAAAATATCCCCATTTCATATATGCCGGGCTGCAATTCTTTCATAGGGAATGGTGGGAAGAGAAATCCCATGTCAAACCCGGGGAGAAAACCGGTATCTGCCCATTGAGAAAGGCATACCGTTTGAAAACCCTCACCACACCAAAAACTAAGCCACCAGCAGCCATCGGTCTGCTGTTCCTCGATAACCTGAAGGGCATAGTACCCATATAATTCTCCCTTATCCTGCGTGCCGTATCGGGGATAAAAGAAGTTTTCGGCCTTTAGGGCAGCCCTATTTTGCACTACCTCTATCATAACCTTCCTGCACGCATCCTGTTTGCAAAATTCAATATATCCAACTCCGGCATATATTGCCTCTAATGTAAGAAAATTTTGCCCCCTTTCAATAATATCAACAGGGCCGGTTACCTCGGATACATTCAGGTCAGATGGCGAAAAATGGATGGTCCTGTCTTCCCCCGGGCAAATAATCACCTCCTCCGGCAGCAGATATATCTCTCCTGCCTTTGCCTCCTTAGCTGCCCTTTCTACATCAATGGATCCAAACCCGCTCATATCGTCATGCCCGGTGGTATTCAGGTCCTCACTTCCGGCCAATAGTGCCCAAAGGACCCCGTTTTTGTTATCAACCTCTTCTGAAACAAGGGCCAGGGCCCCCGATGTCAAGGCAGTGGCCGGAGAGGTCCCGCTAATAGTCGCATAACTGCCATCTAAATATGGCGCATAGATATTCACTCCAGGGGCAACAAAAGTAAGCGCCGGCCCATAATTGGCAAAAGATACGGTTGAATCCATGTCATCAATGGCCGAAACCGCTATGGTGGTCCGAAGATTGGCAGGAAACGCCAGATGATTTGCGGCACTATTGCCTGCGGCAGCCGTCACCAGGAGACCTGCATCCACCAAACCGGCCATTTTCTCTCTGATATCTTCATCCTCTTCATCAACAACGAGGCTCAGGTTCAAGATCTTGATCTCAGGATATTCTTCCTTGAGGCCCAAGGCGTAATCCATCGCCAGTTCAAGGGCCTCATTTGTAAAGGAACCTGAGGCCCCGGGATTTATTTTTATGGGAATAATCTTTGCGCAGGGGGCAACTTGTAGTATCAGGCCGGCCATTGCCGTCCCATGTCCAAGTTGATCATTTACATCATAGGGCATATCTTCATCTGCAAAATTTCTCGCCAGGTCAAGCAAGATATGCCCTTTCAGAGCGGGATGGTCAATATCTACCCCTGAGTCTACGAGGACTACCCAGACACCCTTGCCACAGGCAACCTCCTGGGCGGAAACGGCGTGAATATGATCTAAGTGCCAGGGGACCGCAGCAAATGTCCCCTTTAACAGACGCGGCCCCATGGGCGGGAAATGCCCTGCGGCAAAAAGGTTCAGGGGCAGGACCAGGGAAAAAAAGATGAGGATGCAGCTCTTACCAAACATGCGTTTGCATAATAATAGGAATTAGCTCACTTGCACGGTGTAGGCATTGTATTTCAGCGCCCCGTCAGAGAAGAGATAACCGTAATAGACACAAAAGACAAGGCCTCCTTCCCCACTCAAATCAACCGGATAAGGAAATAATCCATCAAAACTTGTTACATCATCCAGAATAACCTGGCTGGTTCCATAAAAATCAATCCCGACACCCAAGTCAGGCAAATAGATATAGACAAATAATGTTGCCTCTTTTCCTCGATCTTCAACCGGTACCTGAATGGAGGGTTGCAGAAGCACCTGTCCCGCAGGCACAGCGATGACATTCTCCTCCGGATCCACATAAGACGAATAGGATAGGGCCGGAAGGGGCATCTCCGGTGCAGCCAATAATATCTGGGGACAGCCGTCCACACCGCAATGATCGCCACACCAAATGCCGCTTATCTTTATACATTTCAGCTCCGTATCGCAGAGCTCCGGCTCAAAAATACTGCACCGGTGCTCAATCTCTCCCTGGCATGTACTTTCATCAAATACCTGGGAAGCAGAAGGGTAATTATTCTCATCCCATGTGTGATCCTTCTGCCTCATTTGCCAATCAGATTGATTGAAATAGTCGTAACTGATTTCGCCCCAGTCCGGATCGTCCCAGGTCACGTCCAGGTGAAACCAGCCACCACAGACATTGACCAGGTTCCAAGAATGGTCACCATTGGCATAGCCTGATATAATCAAATCAGGTATCCCGGCCATGGAAAGCATACGGTCGGTCAAGACGGAATAGCCCTCACATACCGCTGATCCCATGTAGGCATCGTAGTCGGAATGCCTCTCCAGGCTGTAGTCATACTCCACATGGTTTGCAACCCATTTGTGGACAGCCTTCTCTCTGGTAACCATGTCCATATCAGGAGATATCAGATCCCTGACGGTTGCCTTGAGCCCTGTTTCAAGCGCATCTTCCTCGTCCTCACCATACCAGTAATCTATGCTATATGTTGCCTGTGTTACGAGACCCTGTGCGTCGGAACTGCACCGGCGATACATATTTGTCCAGGACCAAAAGAGCCATGGGACCTCCTGGGACAGTTCCTTCAAAAGGCAGTCATTCCATCCCAGGAATTCATTCACCGTAACCCCTGATCCCTGGACAAAGCAAATAGAAATATCTGTCTTCTTTGATCTCATATTCCTTATCAGGGAGAGATAAAACTCATCATACGACGAGACCGTTTCCTCACTGGCCTGGAAGGACCCATTTCCTCCCGGCGCCACCTTTGGCGCCGTCTGTTTCAAGACCCCCTTCCACACGGGGTTCGTTAGTGAAATTTCCCCCTGTCCTGCAAGACAAGGCGCATACACGAACAGGACAGATATAAACAGGATCAAGGATACCTCTATCCCGGATCGAACCAGGTTCACGGTCTTCCCGGAGTGAGTTTTAGAGCACATTTTTTCTCCTATTGACAATCTACCCTGAACCCATACCACCCCAATCCATAAGGCACTTGCCCTTCATCCAGGTAGCTCGAGAATTCCTCAAATGAGTCAAATGTCGTTTCCTGGGCAGGTATTACCAGGAAATAGACCCACCAGTTGCCATTGTATTGATTCCCCAGCACCTCACATGCATCAAAATCATCTAGCATATCCACTTCCACAGGTCCCTTGACACCAGCTTCAAAGGCATGAAATTCCGTAACAAAAGGAGTCGTTTCATTGTCCTCGATAAAATAGAACCCGCTGTTAGGTATCTGGATGGCTGCATACATATCAACACGCCCTTTATATCCCGCAAAATCAAATCTTAGGCGCATTTTGTCTCCGGATACGATCTCACCATCGGCCACCCCATCCCCCAGGTCAACAGGGCCGGTTTCCATATACCCGCTTGTCTGTTTGGAAGGGACAGCTATTCGGTCCCTGCATTGACCATCCGACATATATCCACCGGCGCCTTCGCAGGCTGTTTCTGTGGTGCAAAGGTCCAGGTGATCCGGTCCACATTGGGCATCGGCCTCTTCATTACACCCTCCGTCATACCAGTATCCACCGGCGCCTTGGCAATTTCCTTCCGTTATGCATAGACTCAGATGATCTGAATCGCAAACGGGTTTGGAAAGGGTTTGCCTGCGGCACACATTGCACTCCCAAATGCCGCCATACAGTTTACAAGTTAAGAAATTATTACATCCTTCCGGATGTTGTTGGCTGCATTCCTGCCGCGCATGGCAGGAGCTGTCATACCAGTATCCACCGGCGCCTTGGCACTCAGCACTCGTTGTACAGGCGCTCGGATAATTACTGCTGCAGGTCTTCTTATGGCATGAGATACCATTCCAGGCCCCGCCCGCATCCTGGCACTCTATATTACTCTGACACGCATCCAGATGGGACGGACTGCAATTTTCACTGTACGAAGGCGTATCGTGACAGGCACTATCATACCAGTAAAACCCGGAACCGACGCACTCGTCTTCTGTATCACAAAGATCAGACTGAGTACAGGCAGGAGCGCCGTTGCATGTATTTCCATACCAATATTTTCCTATTCCTCCACAGTCCTCTTCAGTCTCACACCCATTAAGGTTGTCCACCCGGCAACGGGCCTCCACGTGACATAAACCATCATACCAGTAAAACCAGGAACCGACGCACTCGTCTTCTGTGTCACAAAGATCAGACTGAGTGCAGGCAGGAGCGTCGTTGCATGTATCCCCATACCAATAGCCCCCGGCGCCTTCGCAGGCACTCTTATTGGGACATCCCTCAAGATTTGAGCTGGAGCAACTTACGGACTCGACATAGGCCCCTTCGGCCCAGGGATCTCCGGCCTCGTCCCAGCAGTATTTCGACCCTGAGACGGCCTGGTTGCTGTCCACACAGTTACTGCTTCCTGCAACCGAAACATTGTTGTACCAAGCCAGATAGGCATCCAGATTCACCCTTATGGTCACCTTGACATCATGGATCGTGCCTGAAGAAAAGGGGAGCTTTCGGATATAAATCCATCCGGAATTCTCCGGGGCAAGAGGAGTAGAGACTCCAAAGGCAGGAAGCACATATGCATGCCCGCCGCCATTCGCCAGATAGGCATCTTTTTGTTTTAACAGATCCAGGTTCAGTTTTACACCCACATCCCAGGATATATCACCAAAAGCATAGCTCAGATATTCAGCGTCAGGCGGCTGCTTGTAACGCACCACAAATCCCTCCACTGCGTCAATGGGCATATAAATGGTAACCCCTGCGTACACAGTTCCAGGTGGAATAAATATCCTGAACCCATCGGGAAAGGCCGCCATGTCAGCGGGTTGTTTATATATCGAAAGGGTCGAAAGATGTAAGTATAAAGTGACCTCATCCTGTCTGCATTCTGCATAATCGGCATACTCTATTTCACACACATTCCTGGCATCATTCATGTTGTAGAGATCCTTAAATCCCGCCAGGGACCGGGTACGCTTATAAGGATAGCCGGTATTTACACAGGGATAGACCCCCTCCTCACATAGCCCCTCTTGGGCACATTGCCTCGCACTGCAATAGGACCTATCCTGTCCATAGTGATAGAGGGACACATAGTCATTTGCATAACACGGCGTCAAAAACGACAACAGACATAGAATACATATTGGCATTATAAATAATTTTTTAACCACAACAAGTGACCTCCTGATTGTCTTGATTCAATAGTCGTAACCGTTCACGGTTGTCGGTTCACAGTTCACAGTTTTTTCAATGAACTATGCAACGATTGAAGCATTTTGGATATTGATTTCAACTCTTGAATTAATTCTTTCGCATCTAAATCAGAAAGTATATTAAGGAACGTACAATAAATAACTTGAACAAATTAACGTCTTTTTTGCC
>JAGGRV010000471.1 GCA_021159445.1 Deltaproteobacteria bacterium
TGGCGGAAATATCTGGTTCTTGCACCAAATATGGCTTTAAAATGCGCTTTTTCCTAACAGCCTTCAGCCTTCAGCCTATCCACCTGAATAGTTACGCTAGAATAACAACTTGCACCCTGCAAACGCGGAGAGCTCAGGCGTACCAAACCCTTTCACCTCTTCGTAGTCTTCGTCCAAGAAGTTCTCCACCCTTCCAAATACCTGGATATTCCTGGTGATATCATACGATGCAGCCAGGTTGGCCAATACGTAGTCGTCCAACTCCACTCGTGTGGCGGGCCAGGTAGAGTAGTCGTTGTCATCTCTCTTACCCACATACACGAGACTCAGGTTTACATTTCCTTTATCCATGAATTGATAGTTCACGTCGAGCCCAAACTTGTTCTGGGCCCTTCGAAGAAGATCCTTTCCGGTTTCCTTGTCCTCCGTGTCAGTGTAAGTGTAGCTGGCCCGAAAGATGAGGTCGCCAATCGGCCGCACGGATGCGAAAACCTCGACTCCTTTTGCTTCCGCCTCGGCGACGTTGATATACTTTGATGTCCCGCTTTCGTATCCAACGAATTCAATCAATTCGTCGAACTCGTTGCTGAAATAGGTAACACCCAAGATCAATTTTTTGTCAAATAGAGACTGCTCCACTCCAATATCCCATCCAGTGCTCTCTTCCGGATCCAGGTTCTGGTTGCCGTATTGGGAATAGAGCTGATAAAGCGAGGGGGCCTTGAAGCCCGTCCCGTAAGTTCCCTTGAACTTGGTCCCTGTTTGTCGGACAAGGTAGGCGGATGCTATGCGGTAGGTGGTTTCCGACCCGAACCTGCTATGGTCGTCCAGGCGCACGCCTAAAGTAGTGAACCATGAATCCCGCAGCTTGACCTGGTCCTGGAGATAGTAACCGGTTGTTCGAGCGGTTTTTTCCTTGAAGCTGCTCGTATAGGGTCCCCAGGCGCTTTCCGAATAGTATTTAGATTTGCCTTTCTCTTCTTCGTTTTCTATGCCAAGGGTTAATGTGTTTGTTTCATGAAGGTAAAGATTGTGCTGCCAGTCGAACTTGAGTATTTTCCCGTCATAAGAACTGCGATCAAGATCACTGGGATGGTCGGCATCGGTATCGTTGCGATAGTCCCGGTCAAGATCGGTCAGGGAGAATCCGAGCTTCTGCTCCCAAAGGTCATTGAACAGAAAAAGTCGTACCTGCGTTCTGAAAAAAAGTTGTTCCAAGTCCGCCTTATTGTTTGGATCGTCGCCACCCACGCCTCCGGAATTGTCAATGTCGGCCTTGGCGTTGATGTATCTCAAGATGAAATCCGCGTCTAAGTTCTCTGCCGGAGTTACACCCAGCCTTGTGGAGATGGATGTGTTTTCATAGCCATCTTTCTCGTGGTTGCCGTCCTTTTCGTTGGCAGCGGATATCCCGTCCGTATCCCAGCGGGAGATGCCAAGTGAATAGTTGGCCCACTTGTTGCCTCCGCTGACTCCGGCTTTTTCTGTAAAGGTATTGAAGGAACCGCCCTCGGCAGACACGAAGCCACTGGGTTTACCTTTCCCCCTCTTTGTTATGATGTTGATGACCCCGCCGATAGCATCGGAACCGTAGAGTGTGCTTTGAGGTCCGCGAATGATCTCAATACGTTCAATATTATCAGTGGTCAGATTGGCAAAATCATAAGAACGTCCTGGTGTAATGGGATCGTTCATCTCAATGCCGTCTATCAAAACCAGGGTATGCTCTGATTTGGCCCCCCGGATAAATACAGAGGTCTGTCCTCCAGGACCTCCTGACCGGACGACATCCAGAGCAGGGACCGTCCGCAGAATCTCAGGGACCGTTGTATTCTGCCTTTGTTCGATCTGCTGGTTGGTGATGACAGTGATTGAACTGCCCACCTCGCTGGACGCTGTTTCTATCCTGGTGGCGGTGACAACGACTTCCTCGGTCTTCTCTTCTTTCCCTTTTTTCTCTTTGCTGTCGGATTGCTTTGTTGTTTCCGGCACTTCAGTGAACTCTGATTCCTGGGCTGCCACCATACTCGGCACAACGAACAGCAATGCCAGCAACACCATTGCAATAATGGATTCTCTTCTCATCTTTTATCCTTTCTCTTCCCCTGATCCGGAGCATTACCTCCTTTGGCTTTTGGTCGTTCAATCCACAAAAAAATCCCCGGACCTAACAAGTAGGCCCGGGGATACCGTTTTCCATCCTCGGTTATAAGTCACTCCATCCCCGGTCCACGAGGGGCAGAGTTTCTACGCTTTGACGAGCAGGTCTTCCGGCTTCCGGATCATTCTACTTGCCGCGCCTTCCCATCCTTATCGGACAGTGGCATCATTACGGCTTTCGTACCCGGTTACGGCGGCGGGTCCGCGACGGATTTTCACCGTCTTCCCTATTAGGGCCTGAGGGGCCCCACTTACAAAATGTAAATAACATATAACACTGATGGGTCGGAAAACAAGCGCCTTTTCTTTGTTCACCGTGAAAATACATTTATTAGCCACAGACCCACACGGACACACACAGACATTTTGCTCTGCCGAAATGGCAGGGCAAAAACAATACGCGCCCAAGGAGCACCGACAATTTATCCGCTGGTGTGTTCACCAGTGGATAAGGTCTTTTGTCTGTGTTCGTCTGTGTGTGTCGAGCAAGCACAGCGAGCGGGTGGCGTTTTTATGCTCGGGGGTGGCGAAGTGCCTCGCCATGAACGTTTGGGGACACGTTCAATTTTGCTTATGTCGGCCAGGACACTGAAGGGGCTGATCTCAATCAAAGAACAGTGAGTGCGTATCCATGAGTTTAGGTTCAAATAATATATTTGTTATCTCTTTTTCCAAGCATCGAGTTTTTTAAATGCCTCCTCTGCTGCTTCCAGAAGGACTGCCAGCTTAACCGGCTTGTTGAAACAAACGTCGAATCCGGCATCACGACAATCAGAGAATTCAAAAAGGGGGCGGCTGTACCCTGTCACCGCATGGATGATGGCCATAGGTAAATCTTTACGAATCTGCTTACACAGTTCGACACCATTCATGCCTGGAAGGTTCAAATCCAGGAACATGACTTGAATCCTTTCATCTTTCAAAATCTCAAGGGCCTCTTCTGCGCTTTCTGCCAACCTGACTATGTAACCAGCTTTGCTAAAAGCCTGTTCAAATATATCCCGAATCTTTTCTTCATCATCTACAACAAGAACCTTTTTTTCGCTCATACATTTAACACCCTTACTCAAGTTCACTTTGATTATTCAGATCTATTCGGTAGCCCTGTCTATATCTATAATTTTACCTTTGAGATAGTCTTTGGTTTCATATTTTTCTTCTAAACCCATCATCAACAATTCGCAATATCCGTATATGCTCTGCATGGGTTGGTTCAATTCATGGCACATGGCTCTGGCCATTTCAATAATCGCTTGCAGTTTCTGCGTTTCCACTCGTACCGCTTCATTTCCCCATTTTTAAAAGACGCAATTATTGTACCGGATGTTCCCCCAAATATAAAGGGAATCACATAACCTTTAATCATAAATGATTCCGCTTCATGTCTTTCTAAAATCCGGCTCTCAATCTTGTTGATAATCTCCATATTCAGCAGTTTTTCATCCCATAGATGGAAGAAGAACTACTGAATATACATTGACAAGCTAACCATTTTGTATCATACTCCGAATTAGTTTTACTTTATTGGAGAGTTTTTCCTAAAATGCAATATATCAAGAGGATCCTGAATATTGATCTACCGCCGGGGCAGTCTGCGTTTTTATGGGGGCCAAGAAAGACCGGCAAATCCACTTATCTGAAAAATAGGTTTCCCCACAGCCTGGTCTATGATTTTCTGCAAACGGATCTGTTCCTTGAATATTCCAAGAGGCCATCGCTGCTGAGGGAACGATTGCTGGCAAAGAACGAAGATATCCTCAACTATCCGGTGATACTGGATGAAGTTCAGAAAATCCCGCAAATTCTCGACGAAGTGCACTGGTTAATTGAAAACAGGGGACTCAGCTTTATATTGTGCGGATCAAGCGCCCGAAAACTTAAGAGGGGTAAGGCGAATCTCCTTGGAGGCAGGGCCTGGCGTTATGAAATGTTTCCCTTTATCTCGGCTGAACTGGAGGAACTGGATCTACTGAGGGTACTGAACCGCGGCATGATCCCGGCACATTACCTGCTGAAAGGCTATAGCAAAGCCCTGCGGGCCTATACGCAGGATTACCTGAAAGAAGAGGTCTTTGCCGAGGGGCTGACCCGAAACATCCCTGCCTTTTCCAGGTTCTTTGACGCCATGGGCTACTCCCACGGAGAACTCACAAATTACTCCAACATTGCCCGTGACTGTGGAGTAGATTCCAAAACCGTAAAGGAGTACTACCAGATCCTTGTTGATACGCTTCTGGGGACCATGATCGAACCCTTCAAGAGGCGGCAGAGCCGGCAGGTCATCAGCAGAGCGCCAAAATTTTATCTGTTCGATGTCGGGATCGCGGGAATTATCACAAAACGACACTTGGTGAACAAGAAGGGTGAACTATTCGGCAAGGCCTTTGAGCACTTTATCTTTATGGAGATAGCTGCTTACAACTCATACAATGAACTGGATTATCCAATCAATTTCTGGAGAACAAAATCCGGCATGGAAGTCGATTTTGTCCTGGGAGGTAGCGAGGTGGCCATCGAAGTAAAGGGTACTGCCCGGATAGAAAAAAGAGACCTGCGGCCTCTCACAGCCTTCATTGAGGAATATTCGCCCCGCGAGGCCATTGTTGTCTGCAATGAGAGGGAAGAAAGAATCCACGGGCAGATCAGAGTGATGCCGTATCAGAATTTCCTGCGTGATCTGTGGACAGGGAAAATCATTCACTGACAAGGTAAGGTCCCGGCATCTTCTTGCACCAGATTTAGTGTATACCTGACACTGAGGCAGTATCAATAGGCTATGGAGTTATCTGCCGACTACCTGGCTATTGAATTTTTTCTGCGATCTGCCTAACCTTCATTGTTAAACCCTTTTTAACTTGCTCCCAACCAATATCCCATAGCAATGTCAGGTCAGCATCACGGTCAGCTTCTTCAAAATCGACCAGCCCCTTGAGGAAAAGAAGTCTGCTATACCGAACACCATGGTCTTCTTCCATTGCAAGGGTCAACAGTGATTCTAATGAGATTACTTTCCTTGTCAGGCAATACAAATCCACAAAATCCTTTTTGCTCCCACGGCTTCCTATGGACAAGATCTTCATTCGCCCTATATCTTTTAAATCAGCCATCTTGAGATTTGGTATCCGGCTATCAATTGGCTTCAGAGGAAATTTCAAGGGAATTCGTTCTCTTATCAGATCAACCCTAACGGACTGTATTATCAATTCCGTGTGGTCATGTGTTTGATTGAGTACGAACGTATCGAGGCCCTTCGATTTTATCGCCCTTTCAAAGGAAAGGTGATCAAGTTCTTCCGCAACAAAGAAGTCCAAGTCCTCCGATATCCTGTGCCCCAACTGAAGAGCCAGAGCTGTTCCCCCGCCCAGATAATAAAATTTCATCTGGGTCATGGAATTCAATCGGTGGAGTAAATCCCATACGGAGTCGGATATCGTTTCGGAATACATGGCTCATCGTCCTTTTCCAAGATTATTTTCCAAAAATTTCTCGATTTCCTTGAAAGGACTCTGCTCGTCCTCATGACACCAATCATTGCTTCCCTGCTATAGGTTTTTAAAAGAAAACTCATCGCTGCCTCATCCCCATGCTCCATGAGTCGGCTGATGATAAAGTAGGATGACCCATCAATTGAGAGGGTCCGAAAATCAACATCCCAAAAGAAGGGACGAAGAAGGCCGGGCAGTTCAGCACATGCAGAAGAATTTTTCATATCACACCTTGTTATCTTACGACCGTGACAAATATGTTTTGCTTTTTGTTTGTACTCTACGGCATTACATATTTTGTAAGCGTTCACAGGGCACCGCATCTGCTTTGTTGTCGGGCACTTGAAGTACAGG
>JAGGRV010000426.1 GCA_021159445.1 Deltaproteobacteria bacterium
TGATAAGTCGAGATTGCAGAAAATGTCAAAGAAAATCATCGGAATAATTGTTGCTCTGTTAATGATAGCGGGCGGCGCGATGCTAGTAAAGTATAAAAAGGCGCAGCTTGCCAGGGTCCCTCTCCCTAAAAAGGCGATCATTTCTGTCCATGTAGCCGAAGCCGGATATGGGACGTTTCACGAAAAAAAACGCTTTCTTGGCACTGTCATGCCAAAGATATCCGCTGATATCGCCCCCAGGGTTACAGGCCACTTGGTGGAAGTGCGCGTGAGGGAAGGCGCCCTGGTAAAAAAAGGAGATCTCCTGGCCCTTTTGGATGACAGGCCTGAAAGGGACAAGGTGGCTGAGCTTAGGGCCTCTCTTGCCGCAGCTAAGACCGCCTTTTCAACACAGGAGGCCATCTACCATCGGGATAAAAGACTTTTTTCCGCAAAGGCCATAAGCCAGGAGGCCCTGGATCAGTCTCACGCCACAAGGGATAATGCAAGGGCGCAGGTGATTGCCCTTGAAAAGGCGCTTCATACAGCCAGGACGGACCTTTCCTATACCCGGCTTTATGCCCCGTTTTCAGGGGTTGTGACCGGGCGTCTGGCCGATCCCGGAGACCTGGCGTTGCCAGGGAAGGCCGTTGTTTCAATGGAGGAGCCGGATAAGGGTTATTATGTCTCAGCAAGGGTGCCGCAGGGCCTGTTTCCGTCTCTCAAGATAGGAGGCAGGGCGTTTATACAGAGGGATAATGGAAGGAAAGAGGCCTCACTAAAAGGGGCGATCAGCCGGATACACCCGGCGGTACATGAGGCGACTCTTGCCACAGTAGAGATCGACATGAAAGAAAGGCCCTTTGATCTCCCTTCAGGGGCCGCCGTAGACGTAGACCTGGTGACCAGGACAGTTAAGGGTTGGCAGGTGCCGGCACGGGCGCTCCTTGAAAACGTAGACGCCACCTATCTGTTTGTAGTGAGGGAAAACAGTACCGTTCATGTCGTCAAAGTTGATGTGCTGGCCAAAGGGCCTGAAGAGGTGGTGGTTAAAGGCACACTTAAAAAAGACCTCATGGTTGTGGTGGCTCAGGAAAGCGGACTTTTGAGGCTTCATGAGGGTCAAAAAGTCAGGATAATACCGAAAGCAGGAATCTAGTGGATATCCACAAAATGTGTAACCGATCACAGGGCGCTTCTTTTTCCAACATGCTCTCGCTCCTTGTTTTCTGAGGCTTTTCCAGCATGGGACCCTCCCTGTTCTCCTCCGCTGCGCTCCGGAGCCTGGGTCTCCCATACTGCAAAAACCAAGAAAACTACAGGGCTAACGCAAATCGTTTCCAAAAGAAGCACCCTGTGATCGGTTACCAAAATATGTAGTGAGATTATGACGGACAGCGGGACATCAAAGACATTTGTTGAAAGGTTCCTTGAAAGGCCCCATCTTATAGCCTCTCTTATCTTTCTTGCAGTGGCCCTTGGGTTCATAGGCTTTAAGAGCATGCCACTCAACCTCTTTCCGGATGCCAACTACCCTGTTATCTCTGTCATAATCTCCTGGCCGGGGGCGTCTGCAGATGACGTTGAGGACAAGGTGACCCGTATCGTGGAAAAAGAGCTTGCCACGGTGGATTTGGTCAGAAAGGTACGCTCAGTGAGCCAGGACGAAATGGCTGCTGTGAGCGTCGAGTTTGAATACAAAAAAGGACTCGATGCCGCGGCAACCGACATAGCGAATGCCCTTAAAAGGATAGGGTCCAAACTCCCGCCGGATATCCTGCCCCCCAGGATATTCAGGGTAAGCGACGCCACCACACCTGTCTTCACACTGGCGATTATCCCTAAAAAAGAAAGTCATCTGGATTTGGCCAAGGTGCGCCAGCTCGCTGACAACGAGATCAGGGAAGACTTCCTGAGGATCCCGGATGTGGCCAATGTAGAGGTCTTTGGCGGATATTTCCCCGAGGTCTCGGTTGAGATCGACCCTGTAAAGCTCCACGCCTATGGTCTTTCCCTTGAACAGGTGATCCTTGCCTTAAGGGGCCAAAACGTCAATATCCCGGACGGACTGATCATCAGAGAGGACGGCCAGTTTCTGATAAAGACCCAGGGAGAAAGGCTCAAAAAAGAGGAATTTGCCTCTATTGTTGTGGCACATGAGCCGGGAAACGGTGGAGGCGAGGTGCACCTGGGAGACATAGCCTCCATAAAGACTCTCTATCAGGAGCGCCAGTCCCTCTATCGCGGAAATGGCAGAGCGGCCATAGGAATCAACCTCCTGAGGCCTGAAAAGGGCCATGTCACTGCCACCATAGCGGCGGTTGAAAAAGCGTTTCCCGCCATTAGGGCAAAATATCCAGGAATTTCCATAGAGGTGGCGGATACCCAGAAGATCATTATCGAGAGCAGCATTGAGAATATGGTAGATGCCTTAAGGGACGCTATAATTATGACCGTGGGCGTGATATTCCTTATCCTTGCCGACACCAGGATCTCGCTCCTTGCCGCCATCTCCATCCCATTTACCTATTTTCTCACCTTTGCAGCCATGTACCTTTTTGGCTACGAGCTCAACATCGTGACCCTCACTGCAGTAATCGTGGCTGTTGGTCTCCTGCTTGATGACGCCATTGTGGTAATTGAAAATATAGAGCGCCACTACTACCGGATTGGAAAGCCGATCTACAGAGCGGTTGTAGACGGGCTTAATGAGATACTCCTTGCGGACTGGGCAGGTACCTATACCACTGTGATAGTCCTTATCCCCATCATGTTCATCGGCGGATACGTTGAGAAGATTCTGAGGCAGTTTACCGTGGTCCTCTCTTTTGCCCTTTTATCAAGCTATGTAGTGTCGGTAACGGTAATACCCTTGCTTGCCCCTTATCTGGTAAGGACCGATTCAAAAAAGAACGGGTTTGAGAGGGTGGTGGCCCTGTTTGGTACCCATGTTATTGATCCAATAAGGGATTTTTTCGCCTCTCTTATAGATACGGCCCTTAGCCACAAATGGCTCTTTATTATATCCGGGATCATCTTGTTCGTTGTGAGCATGAGATTCGTAATGCCTCTTAGCGGGCGCGACCTTATGCCACCTATGGACACCGGGATAGTAAAGATCGCATTTGAAGCGGATTCCGACACATCCATTTCAGGTACGGAGAAGATCGCAAGGAAGATAGAATCAATTCTCCAGGGGATGGAGGGGGTTGAGCTGATTTCCTCCACAGTGGGCTCCGAGCCGGGGGTAGTGAGTTTCGGCACGGGCAACATCCCGCAACAGGGCCTTGTCACCGTCCATTTCGTGGACAGGTTTCACAGAAAAGAGACCATCTGGCAGATGGAGGAGGAGATTAGGAGGCAAACAGCGGGCATCACGGGGCTTAAATCCCTTGATGTATTTGATTTTGGCGCAACTCCCCTTTCCTCGATCACTGCCCCTGTAGATATAATGGTCTCCGGACCTGACCCAGGGGTGCTGGATAATCTCGCGGATCAGGTTAAAACCCGTCTTATGAAAGTAAGGGGACTTACGACAGTTACCCGGTCCTGGACCATGGACAAGACCGAATGGCTTATGCATGTGGACATCGAAAAGGCGAGCCGCTATGGACTGGGTCCTGTTGAGATAAGCAGGGAATTAACAGATGCTGTAAAGGGCGGGGCCGCCTCTGTCTTAAGGGTCCCCGGCGAGGATGGATACCTCATAAGGGTGCGTTATCCATCAAGGGCAAGGGATTCCCTTTCTGATATCCTGGCAATCAATATCCCGACAAAGTTGGGTCCTGTCCCCGTGGGAGAGTTTGTGCGGTTCACAAAAAGCCGTACCAGGACCAAATACACCCGCCAGGGCCTTGAACCTACCGTGGATATCTATGGTTACCGCGGCACTGTGGCCATAACATACCTCCAGGACCAGATCAAAAGGGCCCTTTCCGGCCTGCAGCTCCCCCCTGGCTATCACATCAGCAATGAGGGCGAGGTAAAGAATATGGAAGAGGCGGGCGGGCGGCTAAAAAAGGCCCTGGGCTTGGCGGTGATCCTGCTCTTTTTCTCCCTGGCCCCCACATTCCGCTCCTGGATAAATCCCCTTACCATCATGACGGCCATCCCATTTGCCATGATCGGGGGTGCCTGGGGTCTTCTGATTGTAGGCCGGCACGCCTGTATGCCGGCTAACATGGGAATGATTCTTCTGGCGGGCATCGTGGTGAACAATTCTATCCTCCTCATCGACTTTATTGAAAAGTCCAGGGCCAGAGGTATGAAAATGAAAGCGGCCATAGAGCAAGCGGTAAGAGTGAGGACAAGGCCCATCCTCATGACCGCATCAGGCACCATCGTGGGAATGCTGCCCATCGCCGCCCAGCGTGCCCTGGGCCTTGAAAGGCTCTCTCCCCTGGCGGTTGTGGCCATCGGAGGCCTTCTTGTCGCCACTTTCCTTACCCTTATCTACGTGCCCATCTTCTATAGCCTTGTGGACGGGATGAGGGAGAAGGGAAAAGAGTGGCTTGAAAAAAGGAGAAAATCATGAAAAATTTTGAGGATTTGTTTGAAACCGCATTAAAGTTTCACGGTCATAAATGCCCTGCGATGCCAATGGGGCTCAAGGCAGGGCTTGCTGCCATGAAGGCCCTTGGGGTAGTGCGTGCAAGGGACAAGGAGCTGTTTGTGGAAGCAGAGACCGGTAAGGGTCATGCCGCGAGCTGTTTCTTAGACGGTATTATGGTGGCGACCGGCTGCACTTATGGCAAGTCAAATATAGTAAAACGCTATTACAACAAGATGGCCTTTACACTCATTGACCAGAAAACGGGCCGGGCCGTGCGTGTGTCCCTCAGGCCCGGCTTTTTTGAAAAGGCGCTCCAGTCGCCGTTCATACAGAAGAGGAAATCCGGGGTGCCGCCGCAGAACATTGATCCGGAAATCATCGACCCGCTGATCAACCGGATTATCGGTTTGGATGAGGCCGAGTTTCTGGATATCGGCGATGTTCACACTGTGGATGTCAAAAAAGGAGAAGGCGTGTTTGAGGCCAAAAGGTGCAATTCATGCGGCGAGCTGACCTTTGTCAATAAACTGCGTGTTAAGGGCGATGGGTCCCTGGTATGCATCCCATGCTCGGGTTATGAGGAGTAATGGTATGCGTTGTCTGTACAAGGCAGGATTATTTTGGCATTCGGATTTGAACAGATCATAGTATTATTCTGCGTTTTTTTCCTGGTTTCAATTGTCTTTATGATGTTCGGCCAGGGGGGCGGCGCGGTTTATGTCCCCATGCTTCTTGCCTTCGGCCTTCCTCTCTATAGATGTGCCGCCACAAGCCAGGTGTTGATTCTCGCGGCCACAATCTCCGCCCTGCTTATCTTCCAGAAGGCCGGGCTTGTGGACTGGTCGCTCGCCTTTATTGTGGAGCCCCCGACAAACCTGGGGGCTTTTTTAGGCGGATACCTTTCGCCCTATTTTCCCGCTGCATTTTCCAAACTTGCTTTTGCCTGCATTATCCTTATCGGCGCCTATTTTATGATAAGGCCGATACAAGACAGGCAAATCGAGTCAGCAGATAA
Organism: Deltaproteobacteria bacterium; assembly: GCA_021159445.1. Taxonomy (GTDB): domain Bacteria; phylum Desulfobacterota; class Dissulfuribacteria; order Dissulfuribacterales; family UBA3076; genus UBA3076. The sequence goes on from JAGGRV010000426.1 coordinate 5,547, forward strand.
AAACGAGCACTGGTTCTACCTAAAACGTAATTTTGGAAGCGAATCATATACGTTGAATCTCCTTGCCATTATACCGTTGATGATTTTCGCCGGCTTTGTAGCCGGTATGCTCGGGGTAGGCGGCGGCCTGATAAAGGTGCCTGCCCTAGTTCTCCTGGGCGGTGTGCCCATAAAGATTGCGGTGGGCTCATCAAGCCTGATGATCGGCATTACCGCTCTCGCAGGTCTTTTCGGACATGCCCTGGCCGGACACTTTGAACTGAAGCTTGCTTTGACCTTGGGAGTAGCAGTCCTTGCAGGCTCCCAGATCGGCGCGAGACTTGGCGTAAAGATCGATAAAAAACGCCACAAAAAATACTTTGGCTATCTGCTGATTCTTATCGCCTTCTGGATGGGATATATGGCGTTTAAGTAAGGAACGGGAGATAAATAAGTTGAA
>JAGGRV010000323.1 GCA_021159445.1 Deltaproteobacteria bacterium
TGATGGTAATCGACTCTAATAGGAAGTCCATTGGTCTTAGATTAAAAGGAGATAACAGCGGGCATCGAACGTGTGCAGATCTGGAAAATATATGGTAACATATTAAAAATCAGTGGTGGGCGTAGCTCAACGGTTAGAGCGTCGGGTTGTGGCCCCGAAGGCTGTGGGTTCGATTCCCATCGCTCACCCCAATGATTTCAGAGAGTTATAGGCTTTTGTCTGTGACTCTTTTTTGTTTTGCTATCGTCCCGCATAAAATGGAAGAGTCATTAGGGCCTTGGAAAGAGTGCCTGCTGATATTACTGATTCCTGCATTTTCTAACATAGAGATAACTTCCTTTTCTGAGTAAGATTTCCCCCAATTATTTATCAGCATATTTAATGAAAATAAAGCAGGAAACTCAGGTGAGTCTTTAGTATTATCAAGTATGAAGTCGTGTACCATGATAAGGCCGCCTGGCTCAATGACATCAACGGTCTTATCAATTATCGACTGACATTCCTCTGGCCTATTACTATGCAGAATATGCGAAAGCCAAGCAACATCAAAAGGTCCTCCAGAAATAGGATCAACGTTGAAATCACCTCCAGCAAAACTAATCCGATCGGCTAGACCAAATTTATCAATAGTTTTGGCGGCAAAAGGCTCAGTTGTATAGCGGTCAAAGACTACTGCTGTAAGGTTTGGGTTTGCAAGGCAAAAATGGATTGAGTATGTCCCGGGGCCTCCTCCTAAATCGAGTAAGCGCCGGCGTCCTGAAAGGTTTATTTGTGATGACACGTTTGGAGCAATACCCATTGCCAAATTGAACATTCCCATGAGAAAACATTCTCGCTCAAATTCCTCCCCATATGAACGTTTTTCTATTGGTCTTCCAATTTTGACTGCTTCATGTAGTTGTGCCCAACCGTCTAAAATATGATGGTGGTGAAGAATAATGTAACCGATATACTTTGGGGATTTACTGGAAAGAAACTCCAGAGAAGCTGACGAATTTTTGTAATAGTCATCCTCCTTAACCAAAAGTCCCATAGCAGAGAGTGCATTAAGAAGATGTTCAGCTCCACGTTCATCAGCTTCAATTTTTGTGGCAATATCAGACAGACTTAAGTATCCATCATCAATCGCTGTAAAGATTCCGAGTCGTACTCCTGCCTGCAGGGAACATCCTCGCCAGTATGAGCTTGATACGTTTAGTAAATCGCCTTTGGTCCAATCTTTTTTCTTAGTCATCTGTGGCCTTATCTCCGTAATATTTTACTATTTTTCAATCCCCTGTCGTCCCAACGCTGGCATCACCTTTTAATTAGCGTAATAACAACTCTTCAAGCTCATTAAGGTTTTTTATCGTTACATCCGGGTTATGGTCTCCATTGACTGGATCGAAACTTTCATAGGGCGTGTACTGTTCAATTAGGATAGAGTACATTCCCATACGCTTGGCGCCTTGAACATCAGCCAGCCAATTGTCACCGACATATACACACTCTTCTGGGCGAAGGCTGAGAAGATTTAAAATGGCTTCAAAAGGCTTCGCATGAGGTTTTACATAGCCAACATCTCCCGAAATAACCACGGCTTCCAAAACATCTGAAAGCCCTAATTTCATAAGACTATGCTGAATAGAGCGACTGCAGGGATAGTTCGATACAAGCCCTAACCGATATCGTTTATTAACTCTTTTAAGCAACTGTAATACATCACTAGAAAGTTTCACAACATTGACGAATGATTTATAACGTGCTTGGATCAATGCATTGATCTGACTTTCTTTTGGAACTACATTATATATCTCTCGAATCAGCTCCTCAGTAATAGACTTTAGATCATTCTCTCTAAATCCGCTGGTAAAAGGAGCCAATGCTTGACGGTCACGGATATCTTTTAAATGGGAAGAATTGCAGTAGCCGAACATCCTCCTCAATTCCTTCTCAAGAGTGGCATACTGAACCTTTATTTGGCTCGGACCAAATTCAATTAATGTATTTCCATAGTCGAATAAAATGGCCTTTATTCTATCTTTAGAAAATATCATTTGTTAATTGTTCCTATGCTCAACGTTGCGCCTCAGCCGCACAGCTTTTTTGCGTCGGCTGAAAGCGGCTGGTTCGACGTTCCTTTCAATTTTCGGGAATTATGTCCGTAAAAACAAAACCCTCTCGCTCGACGGTTTCACCGATGTGGATGGGAATCGATTCTCGGAACATCGGTCCACCAACAACAATCGTATAAAACTCCCCATTTTCGCCGCATGGATCAACGTTTTCAGGGAATTCCTTGAGCAGTGCCTTTGACCATCGGCGGCCAGCCAGGGCCGCAGGCACTTTTCGGGGGTCAACGCAGTTGATAATTGGGAGGGCCAGATCCAGTGCATCCGCTTGGCGTTTCATCAGGTCTGCTCTGGTCGCGTGCATGGATACACGGCCATATGCCTTGTTCACAACGGTGAAGAGGCCAAGGAGGTCAATCTCCGGATCCTGCCGCAGGGCATGCAAAGCCCATGCGCTATCCTTACCATTACTCCAACTCAAGAATGTCTTTTTCTTCATCCCAGTGCCTTGTTCCGGCGCGCCCGGCGCGACGGGACAAGGTCAGCCGCCGCTAACCAGGCGGGGCTCTGAACTATGGAATAGCACTCAGCGATACGCGGTGCATGGCATTCCAAATTCAACGGTACGGGTTAGCGGTTTGCTGGAGCGACTGGTTCGCAATCACTATGCATTGAACTGAGCCAAAAATTCGGTTGGATCGAAAACCTTCAGGGCAGACCCAGCGAAGTCCTTCATATTTCTGGTAACAATAGACTCAACTCTAGCCAGTTGACCAGCCTCGTCCATCACTGCATCCTCAAAATCGCGGATCTTGCTGTCGAGAGCACGTTCAATGACGGGCCTGTTCACGGTAGCGATTTCAAATAGGCTGACAAGATTCCATAAAGCCTTCCGCGCCTTAGCCGCTGAAAGAGACCGCATAAGCAGATAGTCGATCGTGGTAATGGTAGTTGCGCATAGGAAAGCCTGAATTCGAGAATTCTCGACAAGACAAAATACGTCCACTGCAGCTTGTACGAAAGGCTCACGCTCAAGCAGTACATCAAGCACGACGTTCGTATCCACAATCACTCTCAAAGGTACTTCTCCCGAAGATGCAACTTGTAATCATCTTCTGAGACGTCTTGTCCCTTCAGAATACCGACGAGTGACGCCGTAGTCGGAGGCAGGGACTTTGGTGAAATCGATCGCGAATTCAGGGAGTCGATGAATTCGGCTACCATGCGAGATACAGACTTCCCGCGGCATTTTGCCTCCATCTTGGCTTTCCGCACAACAGTCTCATCCATTCGCAATGTCAATTTAACATTCATGACGTATATTATAATCTCTTATATACGTCAAGGTCAAGTGCTTTCTCTGCGAACGACAGGGATCACCCGACGGAAACATGTGAGGCACTGACGTTGGGAAAACACAAAACGTTTGAACTGAGCTACGGCGGCAAAGCCTTTGATTTAATTAATCATTGTACGAAATGCCCCGACCTTCTTCCGTTAGCTCCAGTGATTGGTTATATTTTGCCTTAGGAACGGGAGATAAATAAGTTGAACAAAAATTAACAGGATTTTTTGTTGTATTCAAGGCGCGAGGAGCGAGCATAACGGGTTATGTGATCGACGAGCAACGAAGAAGACGGCAAAAAAGACATTAATTTGTTCAAGTTATTTATTGTACGTTCCTTATCTGGTGTTGAGTTTCTCAACCAAAACCTTTGCATCCGGTTCTCAAAGCGTGTTTCTTTGACTTTGGGTAATCTTTACAATGCCTCGGTTTTGTATCGTGAATTCGACAACTGTACTTTTCAGTTCTCGGAAGCTTTCTTAACCAGGGACACCGCGTTACGTCTTCTCCTGTTTTGGGACTTATCCAGAGATCACCACCATCGATATAACCGAGAATATCCCAGCGACCTTCCTCCTCCCATCTGATCAGATCTTCTTCATGAGCGGTCGTACAATATGAATCATACAAATTCAAGCAGCAATGCCCACATTGTATACATTTGAATCTTTCCATTTCTGTCTCGACCCAGATGCCTACTTTCTCTTCCGGGCCGTTACCAATAAAAGCATTAACACCAAAAACCATTTTGTAGAGTTTGACGATGTCTTCCCCGCTCAGACTTCTTAATGAAAAGGCTTGGGTCAGTAAGTCGTCAAATTCATGCCAATTATAAAACCGCCTTTCTTTCAAGTTCTCAGGCCGATACCAGATTCCACCATACCTTATTCCCATTGGAGGGCATTTCTCTTCGCCTGGCACGGCTTTTCCTCCGACAAGGAATGAGTATACCTTTGCAAACAAATCGTACTGTTTAGGATCAGATCTAAAATCGTCCATGATTTCTCTGATTGCAAAGGAGAAGCTGAGGAATTTGTTGTTTTTTTTGTTCATTGTAACGGTACATCAAGAAATATAACATTATATATTAAGCAGACTCTGCTTTCTTAACTTCCTTCCTCAACTTCTTAACGAATAATCGGAAGTCCTAAAAATTATAAATAAATTCAATAGAAAGATCAAGGAGTGGAATTTCCATCGAATATTGGGCAGATATGGCCAATAAGGTAAGAAAGGTATGCGCTTCTTGAAGGCGTGCTTTTTTTGAGATTGGGCCAGGAAGTCTGCTTTTTCGTGCATATTTGGGAATTATGCAGAGTCTATATAATTGTGAAGATTAGTTGTTTGGGGGGGATGCAGTGGAACATTTCAGGTGCTGTCTGTTGTCGAAACGGCACATGGTGGAACTTTGAGGACATTGTTGAATTTATTGAATAAGCTGTGACTTTGTAGAATAGGGGATGCTGGTGAAATATTGACATTTGCTTAAGAAGAGAAAAAGGGGGCATCATGTTTTTGAAGTGCCTTGGATACGCCAGAATAATCAGCTATTATGGACAGGAACAAAAATACGATACGTGCAGGGAACGGTCTCCTAATGATACTATGATTATCTGAATAAAAATCGGTGTTCGTGGAGGCAATCTGGATCGGTATCTGGTTTCAGGGACCGGGGATGTAACTGCTATGGCTTTGATTTGAAATTGTTTTCACATGGGGATAGGTGCGGATCAGGTTATCGGCAGTGAGAATAGTCAGGTTGTGATGGCGGGCAGCGGCAACAATAATTTGATCTGCAGGATCTTTGTGGAAAGTGCCGGGCAGGATGGTTGACTCCAGAGAAACATTAACAGATAAGGGCAGGATATGGATAAATTGGTCTTGAGTCGCCTTATCTAACCAGTCCCTGACAGGTATAGAAAGACCAAGCTTGCCGAGACTAACCTTTTTTGCCACCTCCCATACACTGATGGCTGAGAGGAAGAAGGGATAATTATCAGCATTCTTGACAATGGTAGCTATTTCTGCAGAAAGGCGTTGAGGCTCCTCAACCATCCAGAGCCATATGTTGGTGTCGAGTAAATACATTATTTGCAGGCCTCCCAGTCGTCTTCTCCCAGCGGTTCGTCCCAGTCAGGACTGAATGTGACTGTGTTTTGTAAACAGCCAAGAAATTGTTCTGGGTCAGGCTTTGCAACAGTTGGAGGTACAACAACAGCGATCACCTTGCCTCGGCGGGTAATCTCAATGGTTTCATTATCCTGTTCAACCGTACGAAAAAGCTTGGTGCATTTTGCCTTGAATTCAGTTACAGCTACTTGCATGGTCTTCCTCCTGGTCATCTGACTATTTTATATGACTATAATACGAATTGCACTTCTCTTTGTCAATGTTGCGTAAATATGAGTAAAGACAAATATCCAGCTATCTCAGCATCATCTCGCCGGACTTTCCTGTCTAAGCTAAGGAACGTACAATAAATAACTTGAACAAATTAATGGTAATTATTCACTTTCCCCCCTGACAGCCAACAGCCTTTTTCAGGTTTCAAAG
>JAGGRV010000246.1 GCA_021159445.1 Deltaproteobacteria bacterium
GCAAATACATAAGTAGAGAGTATGAATCCCAGGGGCACATTGACCATAACGCCTATTGTAAAGGCCCAAAATGGTTTCATGCCGAATACGAGCAGGTCTTTAACGCGTGTGGAAAGGCCGATACAGAGAAAACAGAAGACAAAGCACCAGGAGCGCAACTTCTTGATAGGAGCGATGGCCTTTGATTTAAGGACGCTCTCGAACCAGTCAGATTTGTAATACAACTGTTTTAATGCTGTTTTTTGATCTTTGGTTGTTGCAGATGTCAATAACATATCCAGCTCGTCAAAAGACATCTTGCCCTGAAAGGTGATGGCTCCCTGTTCAGGAGACAAGGCAAACTTATCCATTAATTCGGCCGGCACCTTATAGCCTGAAAAGTCGGCATTATAGGCTTCCTTTGTTACATGGGTCTTGAAGACACCTTGTAGCTTTGCCTTTCCTACATGAAATTTCGGCCCGGTTGCTGCGATAACGCTGATAATGATCGAGGCGGCGAAGAAACCCAACACGAATTTAGGGAATCTTTCCCAGATTACTCCAGGTCTGACAGCCCTCTGTCCCCTTTTTTCCTCCCAAAATATGACTGAGATAATTGAAAGGACAAATGCCCATATGCCCACCCAGATATCCCGGCCGATTACCTTCATCAAGGTGAAGGTATGGATGGCAGACTCTCCATATTCGCTGGCTATTTCTGCAACTACTGCAAATCCGGCTGCATCCGCAAACTCAGATGTCCCTACCCATGCCCCGGCTTCCCCTGGAGTTATGGTTCCTATGGTATCCGGTGTTATTGCCAACTTGTTCGGTGGAGGAATCATTATTTTTGTGATCACCACCAGGGATAAGATCATGACTATAGCCCAGATAGAGACAATGCCGATAGTGATGGCAATATGATCCTTTTTTGCCTTGACTGCCCCGCCAACAGCAATCGCTGCGGATACACCGCATACTGCGCCGCCGGTCCCCAGGACGGCCCCGAACCTTGGCTCCAGGCCAAAGAGCTTGGTGGCAGCCAGATAGATGGTTAACCAGGTAGTTATGGAGATGATGGTTGCCTGGACAAAGGCAATCGGGCCGGCCGTGATAATGAGGGTAAAAGGTAAGGTTGCGCCAAGAAGGACAATTCCTGTCTTGATATAGTATTCAGTCCTCATTGAGGTGTAGAACCATCTAGGCATCTTCTTGAGATTACCTATGATCAATCCAATAATCAGGGCAAGCAATGGCGCTCCCAGGTGCGCCTCCTTCATCATCTTTGAAGAGGCCAGGTAGAAAATGGCCAGTGAGCCCAGAAATATAATGGTATAACCTGAGAGATATTCTTTTATGTTATGGCCCATGACTGCCATGCTGATGGTAAAAACCAGACCAAAACCGAGAAAGATAATGATGTATGGCACAAAATGTTTCACAAGGTCAGACCACAACCCGGCAAGATCTGACCACTTTCCAGGTGTTATGGCGATCCCCTTGATTGTGGTTCCACTCCAAAAAAAGGCCATGGCCACAAAAATGATCAACAAACCCAACCAAATAGCCCAGCAGTCCTCTGTTTTGTACAGTTCGGATATTTTTCCTGTTTGTTTTGCCATAATTGCGTCTTCTCACTCTGTCATATATTCGAGGCTTGACAGGATTATGTTTTGTGATTTTCTAATCCCAAATATTATTTAATCGTAAAAAAACAAAACCCCCGAGCATGAAAATTCGCCAAGTTACATGGGAAGTAGTATATAAAATTTGTCTAATCTAATGCAATTATATATATTTACAGTGTACACAAAAATATAATGCTTAGTATATCCCTTTAAGCATTTCTTAATTGATCTGTGATAAAAAACCACTACCTCTCTCATCTTTGAATCAGAGATACCGGTTTCCATTTTATCTGTCAATAGGATTGACACCTTAACGTGCCATCAAAAAAAGGAGTTTTTATCTGAGACTTCATAAAATTTAATAAAACTTAGGGGCTTCGTCCAATTGGAATAATAGTTCGTCCTTGAACTCTTCGGAGTTATTGTGCAGAATGTCCTATAGTGGAGGCAGGGACAGATCTCTGACCGTGAGACAGCGGCGATGAAAAGAACCCTGTGCCGCTGAAAGCAGCATATTGCTTTCCATTCTGAGGTTAGGAACGGGAGATAAATAAGTTGAACAAAAATTAATAGGATTTTTTGTTGTATTCAAGGCGCGAGGAGCGAGCATAACGGGTTATGTGATCGACGAGCAACGAAGAAGACGGCAAAAAAGACATTAATTTGTTCAAGTTATTTATTGTACGTTCCTTATCTCCTCACGGAAGGAAAGGTGGACAGTCTTTGGATTAAATCTCTATATTCTTTGTAATTTGGCAATTAGGATCAAGGAAGACGATACAGGAGGATAAATGGTTGACAATACAGGTAAGAATACAGGTCAAGATTCTATGGATATAAGAAACGTGCGTGTACGATTTGCTCCAAGCCCCACAGGGTATCTCCATATCGGCGGGGCTCGTACTGCCATATATAACTGGCTCTTTGCCAAAAAACACGGTGGCACATTAATTCTTCGCATAGAGGACACAGATGTCGAACGTTCCACAACCGATTCCATCCAGGGGATCATTGACGGGCTCCATTGGCTGGGGATCGATTGGGACGAGGGTCCGTATTTTCAGTCGAAATACATTGAGGAGCATAAAAAAGCTGCTATGCAGCTGGTCGAATCAGGCCATGCCTACAAATGTTTCTGCACCAAGGAAGAGCTCGATGTAAAAAGGAAGACCGCTTTGGCAGCCAAACAGTCTGTTCAATACGACAGGACCTGCAGGAGACTCACATCAGAGGCCATAGCCGCCAAAGAGGCCCAGGGGCTCCCATATGTCATTCGCTTCAAGGTACCTGAACAACAAGGTGCAGTATGTGTCAATGATGCGGTCTATGGACCTATTGAAAAGCAGTACCAGGATATTGAAGATTTTGTCATATTGCGGTCAGACGGTTCTCCGCTCTATCTTCTCTCAAACGCCGTAGACGACATCCGGGATGGAATCACACATGTGATCCGAGGCCAGGACGGCCTAGCCAACACTCCCAGGCAGGTCCTTATCTATGAGGCACTTGGGACAAGACCTCCGGTATTTGCCCATATGCCTCTTACCCTGGACTTAAAGAAGCGCAAGATATCCAAACGGACCCACGGTGAACTTGTATCAGTGCAGTTTTACAGAGATCACGGATTTTTGCCTTGGGGCCTTGTGAACTACCTTGTGCTCCTCGGCTGGCACACCTCTGATGACCGGGAAATATTCAGCAGGGAGGAGCTGATAGACGCCTTCTCACTTGAGGGTATAGGCCGGGCGAATTCCATATTCAATTACACGCCAGGAGATCCGAAGTTCTTCACAGACCCCAAGGCCCTTTCAATAAATTCTCATTTTCTAAGGACTTTGCCTATAGAAGAAATCGTCGAACCAGTGAAAGAAGAATTCGTCACGGAAGGCATCTGGGACCCGGCATATGATGGGGCAAAGAGGCAGTGGTTCCTTTCCACATTGGATCTTATCAGAAGCCGTTTTCATACCTTCAAGGACTTTGCCGAACTGGGAAGGGCATACTTCTCAGAGGACTTCCCCATTGACCCCAAGGCCTTGAAGAAAAGAGTGCTCAAACATCCGGACCTCAAAGACTGGCTGCCGCAGCTTGCAGACCGCATGGAGCAGACCGAGTCCTGGACTCTTGAAACGACCGAAGAAGTTGTGAGGGACTTTATACAAGGGCTTGAAGTAAAGCCGGGTATCGTTATCAATGCCGTTCGCGCTGTGGTCACAGGCCAGTTGGCGGGGCCGGGCATCTTTGATGTGCTGACGGCCATTGGAAAGGACCGGGTTGTTAAAAGGCTCCGCAGGATATCTAAACTGTTCGGAGAAATTCAAGGATAATGGAAGTAATTTGATTCTGCGTCCTTTACATTCTTTGTGTTAGACGAACGTAAGCAGTATTTCCGATTTTTCAGATTTCTCCCTTACTTTCTCGATCATCGGCGGAATGTCGGCGGCCTCGAGGCCCATCCGTTTCCAGACACTGTGAAAGAATGCGGGCGCCGTCTCGTCTCCGCTGTTCCCCATCTTATCGACGTTGCAAATGTAGTTAGCCATGTGACAGAGCATGGCCAGGTCACGATATTGCTCTGTTGCGTTATCGGGTTCATGGTGCCACCGGACCACTTCAATCACTTCCCTGGAGAGTTTCCATTTCTTTCCCAGCCACGCGCCTACCTGGGCGTGATCGGACCCGATGCATTCCAACTCAATATGGAACAGAGGTATCTTGCGTTTCGCGCTCTCACGAAGGGAGGTCCTGAACTCATCGTGAAAAAACTGCTCGAAGATAATTTTGCCTATATCGTGAAGCAGACCCGAAAGATGGAGCAGATCCACGGTATAGCGTTTTGAGATGCTCTGCCTGACTCTATTGTAGACAACGTTGGCCGCAATACCTGTGGAAATACAGTGTCGCCAGAACTCTTTTCGGTCAAAGCCGGCTTCCCCTGATTTATCGAACGTAGCAAAGACGGAAGTCGACAGGGCAATGTTGTTGATGGCATTGAATCCCATTCTTGACACGGCGTGCTGTACAGAGGTAATTGGCTCGATTCCACCATAGAATGCAGAATTGACCACTTTCAATATTCTGGCCATCATTGAAGGGTCGTCTTCAATAAGGGCCGCCACACGTCTTGCATTGGATTTGGGATTCCGTATCTCTTCGCCCAGCTTCTCGATCACCACGGGAAGAGTCGGAAGATTGTGAATTTTCTCAAGGCGTCTAACAATATGTGTCTTCATTGTCTGCTCCTACCCGACATGTTTAAGCTTAAGGGGCAAAAGGACTAGGGTCAATCTCTTTTCTATGGATAACGTCCTTGCTGGTTAAAAATCCAACCTTTTAGGAAACCTGGGCGGAAGAATCTCTACTTTGCGACGCCGGGCTTTGCTGTAGGGCTGATGAAGTGGTGGGAATCAAGGAGTTGGCTGGAATCAATTTGTGGCAACTCTTTACAACATTGTAGGCAATATCATAAAAATTATGACGGGAAGTACTGTCTTTTCCGCTGGTTAAAAATCCTGCCATGTTATTAATGGATGCTTCCAATATTTTATCATACTGTATTACACCAAATTCTTCGATATCAAGACTCAAATAATTTTTTGCTACCGATTTTACTATATGGGATACATTCCTTTCCTTCGGTTCCCTTACCATATTAACAACCAGTTTTATATTGATACCATTAAGGCATTCCATCAAAGTTTCCACATAATCCTCTCCCAGAGGTTTAAACGCCTCATATACTTTGGCTATAGAGTCTATGCTTTCGCCCTGCACCGGAACACTTGACCGCTTGACGATTTCGAGAGCTTTAGGGTCCTTTCGGAAAATCCGATGTAACCTTCGGTAAAGACTTGCCTTAATAAAACCATAAGCATTTTGTATGGATGTGGCCTGTGGTGTAACTACAACTATTTTGTTTGGGGCATAGAGAAAAAAATCCATTGTCGTAAAGGAGACCCCGGCGCCAAGATCAAGAAGGATAAGGTCGGCATCAAGATTTTTTAAATGATTTAAAAGACGTGTTTTCTGAGTAAACTTCGGATTGGCTATCCCCAAAATATCATCTGCTCCGCAGATAAGTTTCAGGTTATTTATTGGGGTTTCCATAACCACTTCATTAATTGATTCCACTCTCCTGCCTATGAAATCTGCCAAAGTATATTTAGGATATCGTATCCCGGCAAAAGTATGAAGGTTGCTGCCGCCTAAATCTGCATCGACCAGTATCACCTTATTGCCAAGTTGTGCTAATGAATCCCCCAGTAAAAGTGTAAATACACTCTTTCCAACGCCTCCTTTGCCTCCGCCTACGGCCCATATTTTATTT
>JAGGRV010000032.1 GCA_021159445.1 Deltaproteobacteria bacterium
CGAAGAAGACGGCAAAAAAGACATTAATTTGTTCAAGTTATTTATTGTACGTTCCCAAGTATAATTTTTGAAAACTACGGGGTAAAGACATGGATGAAAAAATAACTGAAAATCAAACTGTTCCTAAGATCGGGGAACTATTGGTCAAAGAAGGCATTGTAAAGGAAAAGGATGTTGAAAAGGCCCTTGAAATCCAAAAGAAAGAAATTGAAGAAGCAAGTCAACCATTAGGTACACTGCTTGTCAAAAATGGCCTGATTTCAGAAGACCAACTCCAAAGCCTCCTGGATCATCCCTTTCTGCGAAAACGTATCGGAAAATTGGCGATTCAAAAGGGACTAGTTGATGAGAAACAGATGGAGGAGTGTCTCAAGAACAAGAAACCGAATGAGCTGATTGGCAATGCCTTGATAAGAGAAGGATTTGCCACGGCTAATGATGTGAAAAATTTGCTGATTCAACAGGTTGGCGGGACGAAACTGGGTCAGCTTGCGCTAAAATCCGGCATGATACGTGAAGAAGATTTGAATAACATTCTAAATCGCAAGAGATATCAAAGGACCCTTGGCGAAATACTATGTGCCTTGAATATAATTACACCTATAGATCTCAATCGTATTCTCCAAAAGTACAATAAACATCAAAAGCTTGGAGATATTTTGGTAAAACAGGAAATCATTAATGAGCGACAGCTTAAAGAGGCCCTTTATGAGCAAAAACATAGGACTGAGTACTTAGGCAAAATATTGATAGATAAGAATTTCATTACTCCTGAACAGCTATATGCCGCTTTATCCAAGCAGTATAATATTGAGTTTAGAAAACTAGATGGGTTTAATTTAAGCCAAAGCCAGATAAATATACTTTCAGCCCTTATTGGTAAAAATTATGCAGCAAAAAATCGAATTTTGCCTCTATCCTGCAAAAAAAACCGGCTTACGCTGGCAGTATCAGATGTAGATAGTCTCCAGATTGTCCATGATCTAAGTTCTATGTATTCCCTATATAGGATTGATTGTGTTTTGATAACTCATGAAAAATTTAGAGCAATTTTCGAGACTCTTTACGGCGAGGCGTTAATAGATACCGAGACAGTGGATGAAATAAAGCATGTCGAGGATCTCGAAGATGTGGAAGATGTAGTAATCAATCTCGAAGAAGCCGATATCAAGAAAACACGGACAGACATCTATGGCATCTCAGACATGCAGGTACAGGAACTTGTTAATCATATAATCAAGTACGGCCTAATGAAGAATGCCAGCGATATTCACATAGAGCAGGACCGCAGAGACGTAAAGATCCGCTACAGAATTGATGGAGTGCTTCAAACTTTCACGCAACCATGGCTTGATACAAAGCTACGGGATACAATAGGAGAAATCATTTCTAGAATCAAGATCATGTCTAACCTTGATATAGCTGAAAAACGCTTACCACAGGATGGGGCTTTCAGAATAACTTATTCTGACAAGACAAAATCCGATAAAGTCCCTGTCGACTTCAGGGTTGCCGTGTGCCCGGCTATAATTGGCGAAAACATAACGATAAGGATACTCGATCCCCGGAAAGCGAATAAGGGGCTCGATAATATAGGTCTTTCCGAACATATCCTGGAACCGCTTAAGGAGCTCCTTAAGAGCCCTGCGGGAATGGTCCTTTTGACAGGCCCGACAGGAAGTGGAAAGACTTCAACCCTTTATGGCGCACTGCAGTTTATATACGATCCAGGGCTCAAGATCATTACCGCAGAAGATCCGATCGAATACAGTATTTCAGGGATTATGCAAACACAAGTCAACACCAAGATTAATCTTACATTTTCAAGACTACTTCGATCTTTTTTGAGACTTGACCCGGATATCATACTGATTGGCGAAATGCGGGATAGTGAGACGGCAAGCATAGGATTTGACGCTGTTCAGACAGGACATCTTCTTTTAAGTACACTTCACACAACTGATTCTACAAATGTTATTTCCAGACTCTATGGCCTTAACGTTGAACCTAACCAGATTGCTTCAGGCCTGATGGGCGCCATTGCCCAGAGGCTTGTAAGAAAAATCTGTCCTTCATGCAGTTCAGAATATATCCCCACCAAAGAAGAATGGGGCCTATTGTTTAAAGACTATCCTGTTGATCTTACTTTCTACAAGGCAGAAGGTTGTGAACTATGTGATTATACAGGATATAGCGGTCGTACCCTGATTGCGGAATTCTTTGTAATGAATAAGGAAATTGCCATGGCCCTCATTACAGGGGCCAAAGAAAATGAAATCAGGAGAATGGCCATAGAAGGTGGTATGAAGACAATGCTTGACGATTGTATTTTAAAATTGAATCAAACAACATTGTCAGAGATTATCAGAGTCATGCCCCATGAAACGATAAAAGAATTCAAATCGAGGGATTCCAAACCATCCCCGACAAGGACACTAAAAAGAGTCACGAGCAAAAACCTGTAACTCTCTGATTTTATTATGGTAGCGGGGACAGGATTTGAACCTGTGACCTTCGGGTTATGAGCCCGACGAGCTACCAGACTGCTCCACCCCGCATCTGAAGGACTTCTATCTCAAGAAGCCAAAAAGCAAGCTAATTCATAACCACTTGAATTTATTTTGTCAACACATTTGGGAACCATAGCGTATAGAACCCATCTACATGATAAGCATTGCGTCTCCGTAACTGAAAAATCTATATCCAGCATTAATTGCCTTTTTATAGGCAGAAAGAATCCTGCCTCTGCCTGCAAAGGCAGAAACTAATATCAGCAATGAGGATTTAGGCAGGTGAAAGTTGGTAATTAAGCAATCAATGACATGGAAACGATGACCAGGCAGAATATACAGGTCACATAATCCTTGAAAGGCCCTTATCTCACCTGTGATATTTACTATTGCCTCTAAGGCCCTGGCTGTAGTTGTTCCTACTGCTATAACTCTGCCACCTGTCTTACGTGTGGAAATTATCTTTTCCACAGCATTCTCAGTTACTGAGATCCATTCATGGTGAATCCTGTGCTTACGTATGTCAGATGTCCTTACCGGAGCAAAGGTGCCATAACCAACGTGCAGTGTTATCCAGGCAATATTAATATTCTTTTCCCTGGCGAGGAGTAATTGCTCTTCAGTAAAATGGAATCCTGCTGTAGGAGCGGCTACTGAGCCTATCTCTCTGGCATAAATTGTTTGATATTGTTCTACGTCAGAAGCAACCGGAGAACGTCTAATATATGGTGGAAGGGGAATATCTCCACAGGATTCTAAGACTAATAACAGTTCCCCCTGGTACAAAAGCTTTATATCAACCTGACCCGCGGAACTGACTTCAAGGACCTCTATCTCCAAGGGGCCTTTGCAACGGATCTTTTGGCCCTGTCTTACCGGTTTTGAGCTGCGATAGAGTGCCTTGGCAAAGGCCACACCATTCCCATTTTCTCTTGGAAAGTGAAGTAGAAAAAACTCTACTTTTCCCTTTGTTGATTTTATGCAATTAAGACGAGCTGGAAATACCTTGCTGTCGTTGAGAACAAGACAGTCCCCCGGATCAATATAGTCTAATAGGTCACGAAAGGTCCGATGGCTTACTTTGCCTGTGTTCCGGTCGAGTACCATCAGGCGGGAAGACGACCGATCACCCAAAGGATACTGGGCAATCAGGTGAGATGGCAAATGATAATCATATTCAACCAGGCTAAAGTCTGACATCATGAAAAAATATCGGTCCTTTGGGCAATGTAGCATATCACTAGACCAATCAAGGTAGATACAAGACCAACCAATCTCAGGTAATCCGGATTCATTTCCTCAATTTGCCTCATAAGGGCCTGCATCTTTTCAGGAAAGGCGAAATAGGGGAGTCCCTCAAGAACCATTAATAAACCTAGCACGGTCACAAAAAATTTCATATGTATAGTAACTCCGACTTGATCTGGGTAATATGACAGGGAATGAGGATATAACTAGTGTCTGAGCGAAAAGGCCGTTCAAACACAATTTTGAATTCTAAATGTTGAATTTTGAATTTAAAAAAGGAAGTAACCTTAATATGTTATATGTTAATTGTCCCTGGCCTAAATTGAGAAAACAAAATTTGGGATTTCCGTTCAGGCACTAACTGATAGAAATTGGTGGCGGTGCAGGGACTTGAACCCCGGACTCTGCGGATATGAGCCGCATGCTCTAACCTGCTGAGCTACACCGCCACGTAGCGCGACACCTATTAACCATTTTGGAAAATGTGTCAAGAAGAAATTCATCGCCAAATGTTTGATATTTATTTCTTGTCAGTTATAATTTTAAAAATTTAGGCATCCTTCATTCACCAGTTTACACTTTTTTGAAAAAGCGTGTATTGTCGAATTGAATGTTGGATGCCGAAACTAGAAATTTGAAATTTGAAATTGGATAAAAACTGAATAACAATTCGATTAATCAGCTCTAATTTCAAGTTTCTAATTTCTAATTTCACTGCCAAAGTACATGATGAACAAAGTGTAAACTACTTTTAACTTATCGTGAAGGACACCATTTAATTGTATAAGAATTTCCATTATAGATTATAAGGAGGACTTTCATGCAGGAACTCATTACAAAAACCGTTCCTACAGGTATCTCGGTTGTGACAGTCAGGTCCGGAGACAAGATAAACGGAATGACAGCAGCATGGGTCACACAGGTCTCTTTTAAGCCGGCAATGATTGCAGCATCTATTGCTCCCCAGCGTTATACTCATGGTCTGATTGAGAAGTCCGGCTACTTTTGCATTAATGCGCTGCCGGTGGAGTCAAAGGATGTGGCAAAACATTTCGGTTTTAAGAGTGGGCATAAAACCGACAAGTTCAAAGGGATGCGCTATACAAACGCCCTCAAAGGATCTCCGGTCCTGGAATCGGCTTATGCCTATATAGAATGTGAGGTAGTTCATGCCTATGAGGCTGGAGATCACACCCTTTTCATTGGTACAATTATTGATAGTTCTGAGTTAAAGGAAAATGCCAATCCCCTTATCTTCAGGTGGAACGATTTCTTCGGCAAAAAATAATAAAAAAAGAGATAAAAACAAATGCCTACAAATGCCCAACCCCCCATTGCTCCTGAACATCAGGAAAAAAATATTTTAGAAGAAATTTTATCCGGCCTTCCGCCTCAAGTCAGGAATACGTTACAAAAATTCTTAAGAGAAATATTGGCCGGAATAATAGTAGTTGTTCTGGCAATATCATTGTGGTTCGGCTACTCAGCATACATAACCAGGCAAGAGAACCAGGCTGCTGCTGCTATGGGAACTGCAATGCATCAACCGGATCCTGCAAAAAAGATCTCCGCCTTGGAAGAAGTAATTCATCAACATAGCCACACAATAGTCGGCAAGCACGCGCTGTTACTCCTTGGAGCTATTCAGAGGGACTCTGGACAGGTTGAGCCGGCAAAAAAAAGTTTCAGCCGAGCTAAACAGGAATTTTCTAAGGACAACTTCTTGTATTACTCTGCTCTTATGGGCCTTGGCTATTTACAAGAGGATGAAGCAAAATTGGATGAAGCCCGGCAGACATACAAGTCGTCAAGTGAGACTCAACTGGGTTTTGAAGCCATTGCCGCACTTGATTTTGCAAGAGTGTCCTCTGCCCTGGGGTACAATGAAGAGGCCCTTGAGGCCTATAACAATTACCTCTCCCTGAAGCCACAGTCATCGCAGCTTGATTTTGTACGCCATCAAGTAATGAAACTCTCTTCCGAGGACAAAAAGCCCGAGGAGGACCTTGCCCCATAGTCTTGTGATGGCCATGTCTTATCACCGGGGCTTGTCTTGAAATATCGCTCCATCTTCCGTGAACACGAAATGATATTTATAATATACTGAATAGCTATTCGGTTAAATAAGAAAATTATCCTTATAATCAAATTCTCCCGCTAGTAGTGCAAGATGGT
>JAGGRV010000289.1 GCA_021159445.1 Deltaproteobacteria bacterium
TTTTGTTGGTACGCCCGGCAGGATTCGAACCTGCAACCTACGGATTCGAAGTCCGTTGCTCTATCCAGTTGAGCTACGGGCGCCAAGGTGAAAAGCTTTTCAAGGATAATATGCCAGCGATTTAATAGCAAAAAACCTTTCCCAAATATCTGTTTCGAGTTTCAACACGGAAACAGAGGGAAGATATTGTTATAAATGAAAAAGGTTAACTCGATTTGAGCTAACCCTTGATTTCATTGGTGCCGAGAGACGGAATCGAACCATCGACACGTGGATTTTCAGTCCACTGCTCTACCGACTGAGCTATCTCGGCTAAAATTTTCAGCGCATTATGATGAACCTATTTAGCTTTGTCAACCTTGGTAATAACTTAGGGTCATATTAATTTGACTTTTGTGATATGTTCTTTTCATATAAGATTGGTAACTATTCAGGTGTTTAGACTGAAGGTGGAAGACTAATGGGAACAAATCATGCGTGATTACACAAAATTAGGTGTTTAGACTGAAGACTTCCAGGGACGTAACTTAGGACGTTCGATCATTGCGAAATGCTTGAAATCCTTCAGCCTTCAACCTTCAACCTGAATAGTTACTAAGATTGGAGCTATATACTGGGAGGAGGGATTTTTAGTGCCTGTCATTTATTGTGATGAGATCAAAATATCATTGGGAACAGGACCGGATCTTGTGGATATCACAGGAAGACTTCAGACTGTTGTCAATTCAAGCAGGGTGTCAAACGGGAGCTTGCATGCAACTGTAATTGGATCCACCGGTTCCTTAACTACAATCGAATACGAACCGGGGGTGATAGAGGACCTGAAAGATGCCATTAGCAGACTTGTCCCTTCGGATCTGGTATATAAACACGAGCTGGCCTGGCATGACGGAAACGGCCATAGTCATGTCCAGGCTGCTCTTCTGGGCCCATCCCTGGCCGTCCCTATTCGTGAAGGAACGCTGTACCTTGGGACGTGGCAGCAGGCAGTAGTGATTAATCACGATAACCGTCGAAGGACCAGAAAGGTGGCAGTGACGGTTGTAGGTACTGATTAGCTTTGAAACCCGAAAAAAAGCGACTTTCTTCAAGGCAGTGTCGTGTAGCATAGAACCGGGGAAAACATGAAACCTCTACTGCGCCGCATTGTAATTGTACTTATCATTTTTGTTGTCGCGGCATTGATCCTTTTCTATGTCATGAGGGACAAGCCGGTTTCAGTTGTCGTGCAGGTCGTGGATAGCGGGCGCGTCGAGGCGACTGTGGCCAATACGCGCTCCGGCACTGTCAAGGCCTGCCGGCGGGCCCGGCTTGCACCGGCCATTGGAGGACAGATCCATAAACTTTCGGTGCATGAGGGGGATCGCGTCGAAGCAGGCCAGGTGCTCCTGGTGCTCCGGAATGAGGATCTGGAAGCCGAGGTAAAGCTGGCGGAGAACGAAGGCGCAACAAGCCGGGCTAACGCCGAGGAGGCCTGTTTTCTGGCTGAAGAGGCACAACGCAATGCCGACCGGCTGGTGAGACTCCGCAAACAGGATCTGGTCTCAGAGTCGGACTTCGACAAGGCCGTCACCAATGCCAAGGCTCGGCGTGCGAACTGTGAATCTGCTCGAGCAAGTGTTAAGATGAGCGCCGCACGTATTAAATTCGCGCGCGCGATCCTGGACCATACTATCCTGAAAGCACCGTTCGCAGGGATTGTTGCAGAGGTGAACGGCGAACTGGGCGAGTTTGTCACACCCTCGCCCACAGGTGTAGCTACGCTGCCTGTTGTGGATCTTATTGATACAAGCTGCCTTTATGTCTCCGCCCCTATAGACGAGGTGGATGCTACGGCCATCAGGACCGGAATGGAGGCGCGCATAACACTGGATGCATTCCCAAAGACGAATTTCAAGGGCCTGGTCAGGCGCATCGCACCTTATGTGCTGGAGGTGGAAAAGCAGGCCCGGACCGTTGAGGTAGAGACGGTCTTTGCCGACCTGCCGGGCAATAAAAACCTGCTTCCGGGCTACAGCGCCGATGTAGAGATTGTCCTTGATGTGCGGGATGATGTGCTTCGAATACCGACTGAGATCGTTCTGGAAGGCAACCGTGTGCTTGTCTGCCAAGCCGACGGGCTGATAGAGGAACGTATAATCAAACCGGGACTTTCCAACTGGCAGTTCACCGAGGTGGTGTCTGGCCTTGAGCCTGGAGAACTGGTCATAACTTCAGTCGACCGGGAAGGCGTGAAGCCGGATGTCCGCGCCGAACCGGAATCCATACCCAACGGAAAAGCCGTTCAATGATCCGTCTTGAGCACGTCCACCGTGTTTTCCAGGTCGGCGAGCAGAAGGTCCATGCCCTGAACGACCTTATGCTGCATATAGGCCTGGGTGAGTATCTTTCCATCATGGGCCCTTCCGGCTCAGGCAAGTCTACATTGCTGAACATCCTGGGGATCTTGGATCGGTCTACCTCCGGCCAATATCTGCTGGATGGAACAGATGTCACCTCTTTGACTGATGATCAACAGGCCCGCACACGGCGGGAAAAGATCGGCTTTGTGTTCCAGTTTTTCCATCTTGTGCCGCGTCTTACCGCGGAGCAAAATATTGAGCTGCCGTTGGTGCTGGCAGGCGTGT
The DNA here is from genome assembly GCA_021159445.1 of Deltaproteobacteria bacterium. Classification (GTDB taxonomy): domain Bacteria; phylum Desulfobacterota; class Dissulfuribacteria; order Dissulfuribacterales; family UBA3076; genus UBA3076. The sequence goes on from JAGGRV010000289.1 coordinate 2,628, forward strand.
CACCTGCTGAAAGAAAAGCCCGCACAGGACGCGTGCTGCAGGCAGTTGGTCTTGAGGCGCGCGCCCATCACCGCCCGGAAGAACTCTCCGGCGGCCAGCGTCAGCGGGTCGCCATTGCGCGCGCTACCATTATGGAACCTGCTGTGCTGCTCGCCGACGAGCCTACCGGCAATCTTGATAGCGCTTCCGGCAAAGAGGTCATTGAGATCCTGGAACAGTTGAACCGGAAAGGCATTATCCTGATTGTCGTGACACATGATCCGGAGATCGGGGGCCGTGCCCGTCGCCGGATACGCCTCGTGGACGGCCGGATCATCAGCGACATTTCAGGACATGAAAAGCCATGAGGTCAGGCGACATCTTACGCTTTTCACTTGGGGCATTGCAGGGAAACCGGGTACGCACCATGCTCATGCTGCTGGCCATGTCCATAGGAGTGGCGGCAGTCGTGCTACTCACTGCCGTAGGAGAAGGTGCGCGACTCTTTGTGGTGAACGAATTCGCCTCGCTGGGGACCAATCTCCTGATAGTCCTGCCGGGACGCTCAGAGACTGCGGGTATTGGTCCTTCCTCATTCATGGGGGAGACACCACGCGACCTCACTATTCGGGATGCCATGGCACTGGTGCGGCACTCTGCAGTCCGCCGCGTAGCACCGTTAAACGTCGGAGAGGTACATGTCTCCTGGCGGCAGCGTGAACGTGAGGTGCCGGTGATCGGCTCCACATCGGAGCTGCTGGCGATCCGCCACTGGAAGATGGCTCAAGGTCGTTTCCTTCCGCCCGGCGACCCGGAATTGGCGGCTCCTCTCTGTGTAATCGGGGCCAAGGTCCGCAAGGAGCTGTTTGGGCCTCATCCGGCACTCGGGGAGATGATGAGCATTGGAGACCGGCGCTGCCGCGTCATAGGTATCATGGGCTCAGAGGGACGGTCCATCGGCCTTGATGTGGAGGAGTTAGTGATTCTTCCCGTGGCTTCTGCACAAATGCTCTTTAACACCAACACTCTTTTCCGCATACTTGTGGAAGCAAAGAGCAGGGAGGCCATTCCCCGGATTAAGACACATATCCTGTCAACTATTCGAAAACGACATCAGGGAGAAGAAGACGTGACTGTGATCACTCAGGACGCAGTTCTGGCTACTTTTGACCGCATTTTCCGTGCCCTGACACTGACTGTTGCCGGCGTTGCGGGTATCAGCCTCGGCGTGGCCGGCATCCTGACTATGAATGTGATGCTTATTACCGTTTCGCAACGGACCGCGGAGATAGGCCTGCTAAAGGCCCTTGGTGCGCACCGTCGTCAGATATTGGTACTGATCCTTACGGAGGCTGGTGTGCTGTCTCTTGTCGGCGCCTTGCTGGGACTGGCAATAGGTGAAATAGGAAGCCTGGTTATCGGCCGAATTTATCCTGCCTTACCAGTCAGTGCACCCTGGTGGGCGATCGCGGCGGCATTGGGCGTGGCCATTGTTACCGGTCTGACGTTCAGCGTGCTCCCTGCGCGCCGGGCGGCCCGTCTGGATCCTGTCCAGGCACTGTCACATAGATGAGGGGGCAGGGGGAAAGAAAAAGATGAACATCGAACATCCAACATCGAACATCGAATTTTGAATGGGAAAAGATGAAATACTGAAAAGATGAACATCGAACATCCAACATCGAACATCGAATTTTGAATGGGAAAAGATGAAATACTGAAAAGATGAACATCGAACATCCAACATCGAACATCGAATTTTGAATGGGAAAAGATGAAATACTGAAAAGATGAACATCGAACATCCAACATCGAACATCGAATTTTGAATGGGAAAAGATGAAATACTGAAAAGATGAACATCGAACATCCAACATCGAACATCGAATTTTGAATGGGAAAAGATGAAAAAATAGAAATAGCTGTTGTGTGTTCGGTATTGGATATTTGTTTTTCATTCGATGTTGGATGTTGGATGTTCGATGTTGGACGTTCATCTTTCAAAAAAGGTAAAAGGTGCTGATCAGAGATTTCATACAACTCACGACCGGTTCCATCACGGCTCAACGGATGCGCAGCTTCCTGACAGGGCTTGGGATTGCGGTCGGGATTGCCGCGGTGGTACTTCTTACCTCCATCGGCGAGGGCCTGAACCGCTTTGTGGTCTCGGAATTCACCCAGTTCGGCACCAACTTGATCGGGATCAACCCGGGACGAGTAACCACCATGGGTACTCCGCTCGGCATACTTGGGTCTGTGCGCCTTCTGACGCTCGGTGATGTCGAGGCACTGCGAAGGGTTCCCCATGTGAAGGCTGTCATCCCGTGGATATGGGGAAACGCCGAGGTTGAGGGCGGCAGGAAGCGTCGCCGTACTACGATCTATGGTGTCGGGCCGGAGATGCCCGATGTCCTTCGTATTAAAGTCAGTGCTGGGAGGTTCCTGCCTGCTGACGATCCGGACGCACCACGTGCTTTTGCCGTACTGGGCAGCAAGATGCGTAGAGAACTGTTCAGCACGGCGAATCCCTTAGGGCAGCGCATCCGTATCGGCGGTGACCGCTTTCGTGTCATCGGAACCATGGAGTCCAAAGGCCAGATCCTGGGCTTTGACATGGATGACACGGTGTACATACCAACCGTCCGGGGCCTGGAGCTATTCAACCGGGAGGGCCTGATGGAGATCGATGTCCTTTACTCCGAAGGCGCGTCCGTGGATGAGGTGGTGGCGGGAATTCGCCGGATGCTCATGGCTCGCCATGGACAGGAGGATTTTACCATTACCACACAGCAGCAGATGCTCGATGTGCTCGGCTCGGTACTGGATGTCCTGACCATAGCAGTCGGCGCACTTGGCGGGATCTCACTGCTTGTGGGCTGCGTGGGGATACTTACTGTCATGACTATCGCAGTCAACGAGAGGACTGCTGAAATAGGTCTGCTACGGGCACTCGGGGCCACGCGCATACAGGTGCTGATCCTGTTTCTGGGCGAGGCTGTGGTGCTGGCGGTAATTGGTGGCCTGGCCGGAATGGCCCTTGGTGCCGGGGGTGCTCAGCTTATCCATTTCTTTGTACCGGCCCTGCCGGTGCACACTCCATGGTTCTATGTGTTTCTGGCTGAGATTTTGGCTGCGGCCATAGGCCTGCTTGCAGGCGTGCTGCCCGCCAGGCAGGCGGCACGCCTGGATCCAGTGGAGGCGCTAAGGGAAGAATAGTCTCAATTTATCCATCATGCCTTCGGCATAAAATATTACAATCATCCCGACAAAG
>JAGGRV010000469.1 GCA_021159445.1 Deltaproteobacteria bacterium
CGAGAAATACGGAACACAGAGGAAATTTTGTCTTGCAGTCTGAACCGCATGAATCCGTTGGGTGTTATTATGGCTAACAGCTAATTGCTCAATTTAGTTATAAATAAATCTAAAAGGGGTAAATTAAAATGATGGTAGAAGTTGTACAAAACATCAGCAACATCAGTCCCCCGGGGAATAGCGTAGATTCTGCCAGGGTAAAGTCTGAGAAGACTATATCCCAGCAGAACGCGCCGATTCCAAAGGAAACACATGAGACGGAGGTCTCACCATCCTTGTTGGACCAGGTGCAGCAAAACATAAATATGATGCATAATGTAAGTCTTCAGTTCTCAGTGCACAAGGCAACGGGCCGGACCATGGTGAATGTGACGGAACAAGAAACCGGAAAACTTATAAGACAGATTCCCCCGGAGCAAATCCTGGACCTGGCTGCCAAAATTGACGATATGATAGGGATACTTTTTGACAAAAAGGTCTAATCTAAATTGAGCGATTAGCCTTTAGCGGTTAGCTATTAGTTTAATGATTATAGGATGTTTTGCTATTACAAACTTTCACTCGTTAAGTGCTGTTTCTTATTTCGGCGATTTTATATAGCCAAAGCAGAAGCGATTATTTCCTCCTTCTTATAAAATTCCTCTCCTAAAATCACTTTATTGTCCATTATAGAGTATTGGATAGGATAATCTGATTTATCAAGGACAAGCTGTTTTGCCAGTCTCTTTTTTGAATTTATTACAATTGGAGCCTTTAGATTTGCTGTTACCTTGAATGGATCAGAACGAATCGTTACAATTGACATCAAAAATACATCCTCAGGCGATTCTACTTCGAGTAATTCTATATCATTATCCTGAATAATTGGTTTATAGTCAGGTTTAATAACAAAGGGATTTATCACAACAAAGGCCACCGAACCGTCATCAACAGATTGAAACCACCAAAATAAAATTTCCTTATCCTGCAAGAGAAATACATATCTTTTTAGATGTTCAAATCCCAATATACCTGCTTTCATCAGAATAGTCCTGGATTCATCAATATCCATGTCCCCAAAGCGGGTAGTAGAAAGCCTCACTAAATTTTCTCCTTTTCTTTTATTAATCTATTCCATATATGAGACAATTTTTTATCGCCAAGGCTGTCATATTCTGCCGCCAAAATATTCTGTTTTTGAATCATTTGATAAACTTCCTCACGATGAATGGCGATATGTTTAGGGGCATCTATCCCTATCTTTATCTGTTTTCCCTTAATCTCTAAAAAAGTAACCTTAATTTCATCGGCTATTCTGATTGTTTCGCCTAACTTCCTTGTCAGGATCAGCATTTTTCTCCCACTTATTTAAGAAAATCGAGTATTGTAAGATTCCCTATCTTTGATGCCATTGCATAAGATGCCTTTAAGACGATCTCTTTCATGGCAAGCTCGGTGGCAATTTCAGAAATATCCACATCCTCAGTATTGGAAATAAGCTTAGTTAGATTAAAGTCAAGATCGGCCATATTGTTTTCTGCTATCTCCAGCCTATTCATCCTTGTACCGCACCTGGCAATATTTTCATTCACTTGCCCGGATGCCTTTCCAAGATTGTCCAATTGAACTGCAATGTCACCGGGCTCATTAGCCTCCAATGAGCTTTTCAGGTCGTTGAGGACCGTAAATATATCTACCTTTTCTTCTACATTGTCTGGGTCTGTAAAAACCGATTCCCCGGAAATAGAATAATCGAAGAACGTACCTTTCCCTATCTCAATAGAAAATTCTTCACCGTTGCCGTTGTAATAACCAGGGGGGGAGGCATTTACATAAAAGATATCGTTTACGGTGAGAGGTTTCGTTCCTGCTGTGAAGGTCAAGTCTATTCCATCACCCAGGGTGATGGTTCCTCCTGCCAAGTCGGTCTTCAAGCTACCCCAGGTCTTTCCTCCATCGCCAGATACTTTATATGATCCGGCGTCGACAATTTTTACCGCATATGTCTTGTTTTCTGAACCTGAATAGGTGCCACTGGCGGTCACACCTCCATCAAAAGTATTTCCATCGGCAGCCACAGCCGGCCCTATCGTAGCTTCTTCAGACTCAGAAGCGGAAAACGGCTCCTCATCCATCCTGGTACCAGAAAAAAGATATCGGTCCCCATACTTCGAGTTGGCAAGGGAAAGCATTTCATCTATGATCTGCTGTACAGCCACCGCTGATATGCTCCGTGTTTCAGCCGAAGCGGTTGCCGTTGACTGGGCAATAGCTATTTCTTTGGCCTTAATCAAGAGTTCATCAACACTAGATAACTTTGATTCCGTAATCTCAATCCATGAATTGCCGCTGTCAATATTCCGGTTGTACTGCTCAACAGATGCCTTGGACTTTCGGAGGCTCAGTATCCTGCTCATTCCAATTGGATCATCCGATGGCCTGTTAATCTTTTTTTGACTGGCCATCTTTTCCATGAGTACATTGTGACTATCCTGAACCCGAAACAGGTTGTTGACCATCGTATTGAACTTCATGTTTTCTGATACACGTATCGCCATAGGACAACCTCTTTTAAACTAAATTGAGCGATTAGCGTTTAGCCATTAGCGTTTAGCTTTGAAAAATGGTTCATCACGGATTAGTGTGACAATCCGTGATGAACAGCTATTAGCATTTAGCTTTTAGGTGTTAGTAACCTATTTGGAAAACAGCAGCAAATTAACCGCTAAAGGATAATCGCTCAATTTAGGTTCCATTACCGCATCAGGTTCAATAAAGTATCTATTAACTCATCCGCAACATTGCAGAGTTTGGCTGCCGAATTGTAGCCAAGTTGATACCTCATAAGATTGGTCATTTCCTCGTCAATCGATACCCCGGAGATCCCCTCTCTTTTGTTTATCAACTGGTTCATGAGGTTTGTATGATGATCAAGCCCTCTCTCCTCATCGGCAAGGTCCTGACCAACCTTCCCCACAAAAGAGGCATAATAACTATTAAAGGTCGAGGTATCATCGTTCATAACGAGCTTGTCTTTGATAGCTCCCATAGCCTCAGCATTGCCGCCATCACCATTGACTGTCTCTGAGGCCGCTATTTTATTTACATCTCCCGCGATATCAGTACTGACCCGCATATTCTCGGCCGCTGTCTCCAGTGTCGCCTCTGTCGCCCCTATCTCTAGTTCAAAAAAGTTTCCGCCCAGATTATGACCCATATCATAACCTAATCGATGCTGTTTATTGACCTCATCAATGATAGACTTAGCCAGGCTATTAAGCTTATCCAAATAATTTGCTATTTTGTCATCGTCATCACGGATCTCTAAAAATCCGGCCAATTTGCCCTTTGTTATAGTGTCATTGAGCACTGTTGAATGGTCGTCCTGAAAGACAACATCATAGAAAGAAGAATTGGCAGGATCCACTTCCACATCCAATTCGCAGGTCCGATCGCCCATTACCAGCGGCATGCCATTGGGCAAAAAGACATTTACTGAGCCATTTGAATCCTCTAAGTGCTGAAAATCAAGGATCTCGGCCAGACCCTTTAGGGCCTCTGTCCTCTTATCTCTGAGGTCATTTGCATCACCCTTGCCCGTTTTAATGGCTGCGATTTCATTGTTCAAATCAGCTATATCTGACATATAACCGTTAGCCTGATGTACCAAGCCCGCTATTTCTGTATTTGCATCATTTTGCACAGAAACGAGTTCTTCGTGACTCGAACGAAATATAGAGGCCAAATTCTGAGAAGCTGAGACCAAGGCCTCACGTTCAACCTGCCCAGTGGAATTCGCTGACAGATCTTCCCAGGAACTCCAGAACTTATTTAACAGTTCATTGATACCACCACCATTGCTCTCGTTGAAAATTATTTCAACTTTTTCGAGCATTCCCTTCTTCGCCTCACTATATCCCAGATCATGCATCTTATCATTAATTTGAACTCCAAGAAACTGGTCATAGACTCTCTCTATTTTTTCTATCCCGACACTTGCACCTACATCAATGGAACCCCGCGAACTAAATACAGGCAACTGCCTTGTATATCCAGGTGTATGAACATTCGTAATATTACTTCCGGTTAAATTTATCGCAGCTCTATGACTCAATAACCCATCTCTAGCAGTATTTAATAAACTAATGCTCGACATTTATCTACCCTTCCCAACATACAATCCTTCCATTCATATTATTTGACTTTAGTTTTCCTGTACTTAGATAACTGGAACTGGGACATATAAGTTGATTGATAAAATCAATAGATTTTTGTACATAAATAAGAGAGGAGTCTAGCAATAGCTTATTTTTTTTGTTTAGTTTATTAATTTCCATTAAGAGGAAACGTAGGCTTAATTGGCACTCTGTTAACTCTTGTCTCTGGGCATCATCCCCATAAGACAATAATCTTGAAAAATTTATATCTTCTTCATCGATATCGAGAAGCTTGAAAATCTTCTCAGCTAAATTCGTCCTCACCTCTTCCAGCATTTTAGCTTTTAAAACACAAGTTTCTTTTTTAGAACTATTTTCATATAGCTCATCTATAGAAGATTTTACGAGAAGTGCTCCCTCATTCAGAAAAAGCTTATGAAGTTCCCTATAGACCTCAATTTCATTTTTTAATACATCCAATAAAGAATTATACAGAGGTTTTAATTCATTATTCATCTCAATGTCCCGTAGAATAACTTCGCCAAAAGCTAAGCCCAACATCTATTTACAGGTTCAGGGTTCACCGTTCAGGGTTACCTTTCTATAGAGATTCAAACCTAAATTGAGCGATTAGCTGTTAGCCATTAGCGTTTAGCTTTGAAAAATCAAGGCGTTAGGTTAATTAGAAATAACACCCAAGGGGTGAAAATTTGTAATAGCAAAATATCGTGTAATCATTAAACTAATAGCTAACTGCTAAAGGCTAATCGCTCAATTTAAGATTTAGCTAAAATACAATATCAAAAGAGAGATCAGCGGACATCTTTTCAGCAATCTTTTCTCCGCTCACATTGTAAGTTCCCCGTTCAATTTGGTCCTTCAATTCTCGGACCCTTTCTTCTCGAACATCCGGAAGCTCTTCAATAGCCTTTTTTGCCAGCTTAACGTCTCTTGCTATGGAAGATATACTAACCTTTTCTTCGAGAACTACATTCTCGTTTATTTGCTTCTTAGACTCGGAGTTCAGTTTCTCATTTATCTTATACTGCTTCATGAACTCGTTATTGATCTCAGAAATCTTCACAGTATGCCTCCTTCTTACTTTCTTCTATATAAGAATATCGGCAATTTTACACTAAAACTTTAGTCATTAGTACATCTCCAAATCCATACCCAGGTCCATTCACGGGGTTACAACGCCCGTTTTACCGCAAACCCACCGAGCTGTAACCGGTTACCAATTATCCATGCCCTATCTATCATTCGAGTAGGGCGACTTATCAAGTTGATATAAAAGCATTTTCTGAAGACCTATACCTCCTCCTTTTAGTGCAAGGTCTTCTGCCAGCTTCTGATCAAGCATCATATTATAAGTATCCATAGAGGAAGTCTCTTGAGAAAAAAGGCCACCTTTAGGAACTGTCTTCCTAAGTGTTTGCAGCATATAATAAATAAAAATGGATTCAAAATCCGCAACTGTGCTCTTCAGGCTCTTCCCTCCCCTACTCTCCCCTTTTTGCATTTTATCAATAACACTTCCTTCCATATTCAAACGTCCGTTAATAATTAAAGGATTCATTACATTTTTCCTCTAAACCATTTGCAAAGTCTCCCTCCACCTCAAATGAATTTTTGAGTTTTGCAATCGGCTCCTTTTTATATTATTTTCAACTCTGCCTGAAGAGCTCCGGCAGCCTTAATGGTCTGCAAT
>JAGGRV010000438.1 GCA_021159445.1 Deltaproteobacteria bacterium
CTTACTCAGAAATCTCGGCGAGCATCTGATGGCTAACATGAAAGAAGCTTCCAACCAAGCAATCGACGCCGACACGCAATAAGCTGCACCCGAATTTTACTCCGTTGCGCTCCGTAAAACGGGTAAGTTCAAACGTGAACTAATGGTGATAACAATGAAAGACAATCGATGGATCATGAAACCCAATAAAGCTAAAGCAATAATGCTTGCTAAGCGCCAACTACCCGAGTTTGTTTGTGATGCAGTAAACTTGGAAGGCATTAACTTCACATTACCGGAAATCCAGACATTATTAGATGGAATAACAGTTGGCGGGCATAAGCTAACTGATCAACAAATTGCGCTGAATCAAGGTGATGCATGGCGTACTATATTTGAATGGATAGAAATGGATCAGTTTGAAGTCACGATTGAAAAAGTCTGTGCTCTTCATTCTATAGCAGGTAAAGAAGAAGCCTTGGAGTGGGGCAAATTTCGTTCTGGCGGGGTTACTATTGCTGGCACAGACTATATTCCACCAAAGGCGAGTTTGTTACCTGCTTTGTTTGATAAAATGACAGAAAAAGCATCTAAAATGCCAGATATATACGATCAGGCTATCCACTTATTTCTTACAATGGCGAGGTGCCAGTTTTTTTATGACGTCAACAAGCGCATGGGACGTTTCATTATGAACGGACTTTTGTTAATGAACGGATATCCTGCGATAAATCTTCCTGCTAAGAGGCAATTAGAGTTCAATCAGTTGATGTTAGCTTTTTACGAAACTGGTGATCAGAAACCAATGAATACCTTTATGCGTTCTTGTTTGGACGATAGAGTTATAAAAATTATGAAAGAAGAATAATTTTTACCGTCATCAATTAGATGCTATAATATCAGCACATTCGATCGGGATAGGGATGCCCCTCACAAGGTGCCCCTCCCACACATCACGCAGCATACGGGTCCGTACTGCGTAATTGTCTAAGGGATGCTGTGTCTGAGTGAACTTCACGGCTGAAATAATTGTGGGATTGAAGCGACAAAGATCTTCCGAAACAAAAGAGACCGTTAGCCCCAGCCGAACATCTCACTGAACAAAGATACGCCCCACATGAGAGACAGGCCTCCCTGGATAAGGACGTTTACCCTACCAAAAAAATCAGAATTATTGGCGCCGAATATTGGCGGAAAGGAAAGAAAATATATGAAAGCCCTCTGTGTCAATGTAAGTGAGACACAGAGGGTATGGAATATCCAGATACTACTCGATACCAAGTGCGATCCGTACCTCATCTTGAAATGGGTCGCCTTTTACAGAGTTCTGATCGCAAGCAAAATTGCACTGCCTTTGAAAAATGCAATGAGTTAGCCTTGAAACCCGAAAAAAGCGCCCTATTGTAATTATTCACTTTCCCCCCTGACAGCCAACAGCCTTTTTCAGGTTTCAAAGCATAATCCGTTGGGAATACGCATTTTGGTGCAATCTGCCCGCGGTTGAAACCCTGCAAAAGCCTATCGGCTGCCAGGGAGTGTGAACGGTTACGCCCTATTCTATAGCAGTTTCGTGTAGTATGTTAGCTACTATAGTTTGGAGGATTCCTTGCGCACGGCTTTCATATACAGCAAAGACTTTGCCAAGTCCAAGCCTCCCAAAGGCCATCCATGGCTTGCTGGGAGGAGTGAAGTGACGTACGAACTTTGCAAAAGACTTGACCTTTTTGATCGCGACTGGGTCCGTATTTATGAACCCAAGCCTGCCCGTTCCGAAGATTTGTTTGCCTTCCATACAAGTGAATACATCGACCTTCTTAAGGAGGCGAACAAAGGTATTTCCAAAGAAGAATGGCTGAGGTACGGGTTGGGAACCACTGAGTGCCCTGTATACAAAGGCCTGTACGATTACCATGCCCTGGCAGCGGGTGCCACCCTTTTGGCTTCAGAACTCATTGAGCGGGATGAAGCCGACATTGTGTTCAGCCCGACTGGAGGGTTTCACCATGCAGGCAAGGATTTTGCCGCTGGATTTTGTTATATTAACGATATTGTCCTGGCTGCCCAAAAGTGGCTTAACCATGGAAAGCGCATTCTTTACATTGACCTGGACGCCCATCATGGCGATCAGGTCCAGGCGGCCTTTTACAATACCAGCAAAGTCATGTTTATCTCATTCCACGAAAGCCCCAAGACCCTTTTTCCCTTCAAGACAGGCATTGAAACGGAAATCGGGCAGGGCCGGGGCAAAGGGTATACAATTAATGTTCCCCTGCTGGAAAATACTACTGACGAGGAATTTTTGTGGGCTTTTGAGAAGATTTTCCCTCCTGTGGCACAAAGCTTCAAGCCGGATCTGGTGATGGCCTTGCTGGGCGCTGACGTCCTGTTTTCTGATCCTTTTTCCCACTTACAGTTAACAAACGGCTCGATCAGTCAGGCGGTTGAGAGTATTCTGAGGGTCTCCCCAAAGCTCCTGGCCCTTGGTTCGGGCGGTTACGTCCTGGAAAATATTGCCCGTGCCTGGACGCTGGCGTGGGCTACCATGAATGGCCTGGGTCCCAGAGAGGAAGACTACATGCTATTTGGTGGCATGTTCTGGGGCGATGGCCTTTCCTCACTCAAGGACCGGCCCCGCTTTGTGCCAGACAGTTTGAAGGAGAAGGTCAAAAACGAGACAAACAGGGTAGTCTGTGCTATTGAAGATAATGTCTTTCCCATTTTAGAGATAAAGCCGTAAAGGAGGGGTGAACTGTGCCAAAAAAGAAGACTGAATCTGTGGCTGCAAAAGAAGAAAAATATCCACCCCCGAGGGACTTTCAGAAAAACGCCCACGTGAAGAGCTTTGCAGAATATAGCAGGCTCTACAAGAGATCAGTTGAAGACCCCGAGGGTTTCTGGGCAGAGAGGGCCAAGGAGCTTTCATGGTTTAAGAAATGGGAGCGGGTACTTGATTATGATTTTCGGCAGGCAAAGATCCGCTGGTTTGAAGGGGGCAAGATGAACGTCTCCTTTAACTGCCTGGACCGTCATCTGGAGACATGGCGAAAGAACAAGGCAGCGCTGATCTGGGTAGGCGATAGGGCTGGTGAATACAAGATTTATACTTACCAGTTGCTCCACCGTGAGGTCTGCAAATTTGCAACTGTGCTAAAGGGCCATGGCGTCAAGAAAGGGGACAGGGTAGCTATCTATCTGCCCATGGTGCCGGAACTGCCTATTGCCATGCTGGCTTGCGCCCGTATGGGGGTGATCCACAGCGTCGTTTTTGGAGGATACAGTGCGGCTTCGCTCAGTAACCGCATGAAGGATTGCGGTGCAAGGATGCTTATTACGGCCGACGGGGGTTTTAGGGGAGGCAGAGTGATCCCACTGAAACGAGAGGCCGATGAGGCCCTGACGGAATGCCCTGAGGTTAAGACATGCATTGTTGTGAGGCGGGCCGGCACGAGCGTGCAAATGAAAGAGGGCCGGGACTGCTGGTGGGACGAGGAAATGTCCGGTGTTGATCTGAGGCCTGAGTATGATTTCGCGGTCATGGATGCCGAAGATCCACTCTTTATCCTTTATACAAGTGGATCCACCGGAAAACCCAAAGGGGTCCTCCACACCACTGCCGGTTATCTCCTTTTTGCCTATCAGACCTTCCAGTGGATTTTTGATATCCGAGATGAGGATACATTCTGGTGTACGGCCGATATCGGATGGATCACCGGTCACAGTTACTGTGTCTATGGCCCTCTTTGCTCAGGGGCGACCAGCCTGATATTTGAAGGTGTACCCACTCATCCCGATCCGGGCAGGTGTTGGCAAATTGTGCAGGACTATAAAGTCAACATCTTCTACACGGCCCCCACTGTGATCAGGGCACTGGCTAAACACGGCGATGAGTGGCCTAACCGCCATGACTTAAGCAGCTTGAGGCTTCTGGGGAGTGTGGGAGAGATAATCAACCCCGAGGCATGGAAATGGTATCATAAGCACATTGGCCAGGGCCGCTGTCCTATTGTGGACACCTGGTGGCAAACTGAGACAGGGGGTAATCTCATCGCCCCCCTTCCTGGAGCCATACCCACAAAGCCCGGCTCAGTCACGGTCCCCTTTCCAGGTGTTGTACCCCAGATCGTGAATGATAAGGGTGAGAAATGCAAGTTGAACGAAGCTGGATACCTGGTGATTACCAAGCCCTGGCCAGGTATCATGCGTGGGGTCTACAAGGAACCAGAGCGATTTAGGCGTACCTATTTTAGCCAGTTTCCGGGTATGTATTTCACCGGAGACGGGGCTAAGAAGGACGAGGACGGCTATTACTGGATCACGGGGCGTGTAGACGACGTTATAAACGTCTCTGGCCACCGTATGGGAACGGCTGAGGTTGAGAGTGCCTTTGTGTCTCATGAGGACGTTGCCGAAGCTGCAATCGTAGGATATCCCCATGATATAAAAGGCGAAGGCATATATGCTTTTGTGACTTTGAATACGGGGGTAGAGGGATCAGACGATCTAAGAAAGGCCCTGATCGATCATGTGCGAAAAGAAATAGGCCCTATCGCCACACCGGACAAGATCCAGTTTACTGATACCCTGCCCAAGACACGAAGTGGAAAGATCATGAGAAGGATTTTAAGGAAGATAGCCGCTGGCGATGTCGAAGACATGGGAGACCTCAGCACCCTGGCCGACAGGGCTGGAGTTACAGGGTTGATTGAGGAAAGGCAGATCTGATTAGGGATCCCAATAAAAAGGACGTTCTTACTTGTTATCGTATTTGCAATCTCCTGCAGAACAACTGGATCATCCACTGATATGAAAGCATTGTCTTTTTTAGTATATGCCAGTCCTCTTTTGTCCACCTCCAGCCTGACAGCATTATGGCCGTTGAAATAGAACTCAGAATGAAAAGGCAGATAGGAAGAAATTTTGAGATAACAGGAATCTGAGAATTCCGGTTATAAGAAAGAGGCCGGAGATGGTGGCCTTGATGTTGTCCTGGCATCCAGGAGATGTTTTGACATCATTTTAAAAGATGCTATGATGGCAATATGAGAACGACACTATCAATAGATGATGATGTGATGGAACGTGCACGGGCCGTTGCTGCCAAATTGAGCACACCATTTAAGACGATTGTCAACGAAGCTCTTCGTGCTGGCCTGGACCAGGTGGAACAACCAGCGAAGCAGCGTCGCTACAAAACGAAACCTCACAAAATGGGCCTCCGGCAAGGCCGCAATCTAGATAATATCCAAGAACTGCTGGCCCAGATTGAAGGCGAGAATTCCTGTTGATTCTCGTCGATGCCAATATTCTATTGTACGCGGAAGACTCTCTTCAGTCCCGTCACCAGCAAGCGCGTGCATGGTGGGATGGCCAGCTATCCGGAACTGGAGTTGTCTGTCTGTGCTGGACGGTTATGTCCGCATTTATTCGTATAGGGACTAATCCAAGGGTCTTCGATCACCCGCTTTCTCTCGAACAAGCACTTGCTCGTGTACAGAGCTGGTTGGATCAGCCCTGTACGAGAGTCGTTCGGCCGACCGAGCGACACTGGACTGTTTTCAAGCAGATGCTCACGGATGGTCAGGCTGTCGCCAATCTGGTGACAGACGCACATTTGGCAGCTCTTGCCATTGAACATGGTTGCGAGTTGGCCTCTACCGATTTTGATTTCGCTCGTTTTCCCAAACTGAAGTGGAGGAACCCCCACGCCTGACCGATCTAAGGAACATACAATAAATAACTTGAACAAATTAATGTCTTTTTTGCCGTCTTCTTC
>JAGGRV010000197.1 GCA_021159445.1 Deltaproteobacteria bacterium
TGCTTTGAAACCTGAAAAAGGCTGTTGGCTGTCAGGGGGGAAAGTGAATAATTACAAAACGATGTATTAAATGCCAGACAGCGTAAGGTGATCAATCGATTACTTGACAGTGGTGACAGATTTGAAGGTGGCATGACAACCCGGAAATATGTTGGTATGACCAAGTGCAGTTCAGTTACAGCCAGTCGTGATCTTGCCGATTTGGTGAATAAAAATATTTTGCAGAAACGACCAGGCGGTGGCAGAAGTACGAGCTACGAATTATTAATCCCGCATAATTGCAGAGACTAGGCTTCCCCCCGGTTACAATGCTGGTGTGGCGGGTTTTATATGCTTGTTATCATGTGGTTGGTTGGGAGGGAGTTGCAAGGAAATAATGAAGATGGAGTTTGAGTCGCTGGAATCTTCTCTGGATAAGCTCTCTGAATATTTCACAAATGCGGTAGCATTTATGAAATGGAAGTATTGTTTGAACAATATAGACCTAATCCATAGCCATCCGTGTAATCCGTGTCCAAAAATGGAAATTCGGCGAGGTGATACTCGTTCAGTTCCCTAGTTCCTCAGAGCCATCATCCGCAGTATCATGGCGGATATGGCCGTTAGCACCGCCGCCGTGAGGAATGCGCTGCTCATACTCACCCATTGCCACAAAACGCCGAACAACAGGGCTCCCGGCAGGGCCATCAGTCCGCTCAGCAGATGATAGATGCCGAACACAGTGGCTTTTTGCTCGGGTGGCGCGAAGTCGCCGATCAGGGCCCGTTCCGCTCCTTCGGTAAAGGCCATTGCCGCAGCATAGCCCAGAAAAAGTGCCCACACGGTTATGCCGTCATCCGGCAACCAGGCAAAAGCCAACAGCAACAACACACGGGCTGTCCAACCAATGGAGACCACACGAAGACGGCCAAGACGGTCGGACAAGGCCCCGGCCGGACCGGAGACGAGCGCCTTGACCCCGTGAGCTGCGGCCCACAACAGGGGTACCCAGGTCACGATGATCCCACCCTGATTGGCCCAAAGCACAAGAAAGGCCTCGGGTGTCGTTGCCAGCGCCAGACCGCCCGATGCCAGCACCAGACCTTTAACCCTGGCGTCGAGACCTCTCCAGCGAATATGCGCCGATGGTCCTACTGGTTTCGCGGCGGGCGGTGCCTTCAGTCCAAGTATCAACAGGAGAACGAGCGCTGTGCCGGGGATGACTGAAGCCATGAACACATGCTCCATGGTCATACCCCACCGAAGCAGGACGAAGGCCAGCAGCGGCCCGAGAGTCGCTCCGGTATGATCCAGGGCTCGCTGGAAGCCAAAAGCGCGCCCCCGTCCATATTCATCAGTACTGGCGGTGATCAAGGCATCGCGGGGCGCGGTGCGAATCCCCTTGCCAACCCGGTCCAGAAAGCGCAGTATCAGCACCCAGCCCCAGCACAGCGCAAATCCGATCAGGGGCCGGGCAGCATTGGATACCGTGTATCCGCCCACAACCAATTTCTTTATATTCCAGCCGTGATCGGCTAGCCATCCTGAGACCAGCTTGAGGATGCTGGCTGTGGCCTCGGCCACCCCTTCCACCAGGCCAACGATCGCCGGCCCGGCGCCCAGTGTGGCGGTCAGAAACAAGGGAAGCAGCGGGGTGATCATCTCGCTGGCCGTGTCGTTCAGCATTGAGACCAGCCCAAGGACCACAACCGTGCGCGGCAGAAAGCAATTCATATCTAAATTTAGCGGTTAGCCTTTAGCGGTTAGCTATTAGTTTAATGATTATCGGTCTGCCGCCCTGACAGGCAGGATGTTCTGCTATTCAAATTTTCACCTGTTGGCTGTCAGGAGGGGAAGTAAATGATTGCCACCGAACTGTGAGCGTTTACAGGGTGCTGCAGCAAGCCAGGAGACAAGGTTGCGGGCAACATTTGTCGCAGCCTTGTTGAGTGCAGATACGGCGCCTTGGGCATTCTGCGAGGATGCCGGCACCTTGGACACAAACTCTTTCGTTGCAATTACCGTTTTTGTCGTATTATCTATGACATAAAAACGTACCCTGACGACTCCTTCAGAAGTTCCGTCATCTTTGATATGGTGGCTGAAATCAAGCAGAGTACTTTCCAAAAGCAAATCGGCTTCTGAAGCAGAGGCGGGAGGAACCACAGCCCCAAACCGGCCACTTTCTTCCAAGGCAACCTGGAAGAGTATTTGCAGCAATCTGACCGGCGCATCACTCCAGCGACTGTAGGCATAGCTGTTCTGTCCATACCGTGCATCAGTATAAAGGATTTCGGTTCCGGTAAGGGCTCGGGTCCCACGAACCGAAGCCATTTTAATAATATGAGAATTCTTTTTTCCTGTTTCCTCTTGGGCTCCACTGCTGTCCCATTCAGGCGATATCGTATAGATGGAGGCAGGAGGAACTGTTTTGGTCACACCGCATCCTGCGATCAGTATACAGGTCAATACGAAGACCATATAGGGCCTATTTTTCACTGTATCCCTCCTCTCCAGGTCCCGGCCGCGGCTGGGAGCGTTTGAATATCAGATCGCCGGGGCTGGCTTCAATGGCGCGGGTTGTTCTTTGCAGATCTCCCACCAGAATATCCAATTCGTAAAGCAGTTTATTAAACGATTCAAGGCTCTGTCGCGCATCCTGGCTTATGTTACGACCAACGTCGGCATAGTTCTTCTCAAGACTGTCAGCCATTTTCTCAACACTGACAGAGGCGGCTTCAACCTTTTCAAAAGCCCCCACAACGCGTTTTTCCATGACAACACCGTTGTCAACAAGGCGTTGGAACCCCTCCAGTTGCCCTCTGATATCTTTGGCGAGCATCTTTGTTTCAGAAAGTATATCTTCAACGTTTTGCAGATTCGTCTTACTGAGCAGCCGGTCAAACTTGTCCAGGGCCATTGCCGATTTTGCAGCGAGTATGGTCAGGGATTCATTGAGCCGTGCGTAGGTTGAAGGCCTTGCAGGAATAACAGGAATCTCATCTTCTGTTTTTTTGAGCAATGGAGCGTCTTTGCTGTCTCCTTCGAGCTCGACAAAGGCCAGCCCGGTCATCCCGAAAAACTCAAGCGTGGCCGTGGTGTCCACCCTAACTTGAGTACCATGTTTGATTTTTAAAAGGAGCTCCACCTCTTCGGAATTTTTTGGATTTATACCTATATGCTCCACAGTACCTACGTCAACGCCCATGTATTTAACGGAAACATCAGGACTCAATCCGGAAACCGATTCCGACATATAGACATAGTAAAGGTCATATTCCTGTTTGCCGCCATATTTGCCTAGCCAGTAAGTGAAAGCTATCAGTCCTGCCAACAACAGAACAACAAAGAGTCCAACAATCGTATAATTGATTCTACCCTCCATTTCGACTCCTTATCAGCCCCCGCTTTCCCCTGAAGAACTTTTTGATAACGGGATGAGGATTTTGTCTGACTTCATTAAGAGTGCCTTCCGCAATCACTTTCTTTTCGCCCAGTACGGCAAAACGGTCAACCACGGTCCAGATGGAATCAAGATCATGGGTGACCATTACAACGGTTAAACCAAGAATTTCCCGCAGTTTAAGAATCAAATTATCAAAGGCCTCCGCGCCGACAGGGTCCAGCCCTGAGGTCGGTTCATCAAGAAACAGCAGCTTCGGGTCCATGGCCAGCGCCCGTGCCAATGACGCCCGTTTGACCATGCCGCCACTCAGTTCCGCCGGATACAGATCCGCTGCATGTTCAGGAAGACCCACCATATTTATTTTCAAGCGCACGATATCCCGGATCAGTTTCAAGGGGAGATCAGTATACTCTTTGAGTTTTATCCCAACATTTTCCCTGACCGTGAGAGAAGAATAGAGGGCGCCGGCCTGAAAAAGCACACCCCATTGGTGCCGCAATATAGCTGCATCGCTACGGCTAATCGTCAAAAGGTTTTGACCAAGAACTCTGATCTCTCCTGACTGGGGACGCAGCAGCATGATTATCTCTTTCATTAAAGTTGATTTCCCTGATCCGCTGCCGCCAAGAAGCCCATAGATTTCACCCCGGCGAACATTCAGGCTGATGCCGTCATGGACCACGTTTTTGCCGAACCGGGTCACAACATTTAAAACTGTGATAACGGTGTCACTCAAATGCCAAGCTCCGTTAATATTACTGAAAAGAGTGCGTCACATGCAATTACCAGGAAAATAGCGTTAACAACACTGATGGTGGTGTAACGTCCTATGCTTTCCGTACTTTTAGAGACCTGAAAGCCTCGAAAGCAGCCGACGGCGGCGATAAGCCAGGCGAAAAACGGACCTTTACCAATACCAATCCATACATGCTTCATTTCAAGAACAGTCTGCAACCGGTGGAGAAACTCGGCATAAGAGAGGTGCAGATGGACATGAGAGATAAACATGCCGCCAAGAATACCGACTATATCGGCAAAAAAAATCATAAGCGGCAGGGCAATCATCAGGGCCATGATGCGCGGCAGCACGAGAAAGCGGTGGGGATCAAACCCCATGGTGCGCATGGCATCGATCTCTTCAGTTATTTTCATCACACCAAGTTGTGCGGTATAAGAGGAACCGGTACGACCGGCCACAACTATGGCAGTGATAAGTGGGGCAAGTTCCCTGGTGACCGAGATGCCGATCATGTCCACAATGAAGATATTGGCGCCGAACTTCTCAAGCTGCACAGCACCCTGGTAGGCGATCACAATCCCGATTAAAAAACTGGTCAGGGCAACGATGGGCATTGCGCGCACGCCGGCATCTTCAATATTTTTCACAATTGCGCCAAACCGGATGGAAAGCGGATTGAGTAAAGAGCTTAGAAAAATCACAAAATTTTCGCCGATAAAAGAGAGAAATGCACCCATATCCAGCACAAACGCCACTGAGATTTTTCCTATTCCGTTAAAGATCCTCAGGAAACGGGAGGAAAAAGAAGGCTCGACCACAGGATGTCCGGGTGCATACTCTCGCAGCAGCCGATACATCTTTTCATGCTCATCCTTGGCGCCAATGACTTCAATGGAGCAGTTGTCGGACTTCAGCAAATCGTAATAGTGAATAAAAAGCATCATACCTGCCGAATCAACACGCCCAACATCAGAAACATCCCACTGGATGGATACATTGCGGCTTGCCATGGAAAAGTGTTCCAGCATCCCGGCGGCATCCCGAAGAGCATCAATCGTCCAATCGCCGGAACTCTTGAGCAGTATTACTCCATCCGCACTTTTAAGCCATCGTATCTGTGCCTTTTGTGACTGGGTTAATTGCATCAGATTCCTGTTACTCCTTTATTCAAACTGCCTCCGGAAGCGCCAGACACCGAAACCAAATACCAGGCTGCCGAGCAGGCCGAGGCCAAGCAGGGAGTCCCATAGAATCCCGATCCCCGCTCCCTTCAGCAGAATGCCGTAGGACACCTCGATATAGTAATAGAGCGGGGAGATATACATGGCCTGGCGAATACCCGCCGGCATGGCCTCCGGCGGCGTCCAGGCCCCGGACAGGAGGATGATCGGCATCATGATCATGATGGTCATCATGGCGGCCTGGGCAAGGTTGCGGCTCATGGTCGAGATAAACAGTCCGAGACCTGACATGTCAAAGGTGTACATGGCCGTCACCGCAAAGAAAAGCGGCAAGCTGCCCTTCATGGGCGCATGGAAAATCCCTTTTATGACCAGGGTGAGGCTCAGCGCCGTTCCCAGCAGGATAACCAGGGTCATGGCAATGACCTTGGGCAGC
>JAGGRV010000554.1 GCA_021159445.1 Deltaproteobacteria bacterium
TGCTCGCTCCTCGCGCCTTGAATACAACAAAAAATCCTATTAATTTTTGTTCAAGTTATTTATCTCCCGTTCCTAATCGCTCAACTTAAAATAGATGGCAGGAAACGCGCCTGTTGTTTTCCAGAAGCAAATCTTCAGGCTCTATCTTTCTACAAATATCCATGGCCTTGGGGCAACGGTCCTGAAAGGCGCATCCTGAAGGAATAGAATCCAAGGCGGGGACATTCCCCGGAATGGAAGTGAGACGCTTGGCGTCTGCGGGAATACCATATGGTAACGAATCCAGAAGACCCCGGGTGTATGGATGGAGTGGATTGTCGAAAAGATCACGCACGAGGGCCTCTTCAACTATTTTCCCTGCATACATTATGAGTACCCTATGGGCTATCTGGGCCACTACTCCAAGGTTGTGGGTTATGAGCAGAAGACTGAGATTATGCTGTTCCCGGAGCCTGCTCAGGAGTTCAAGAATTTGGGCCTGTATGGTCACGTCCAGGGCAGTAGTGGGCTCATCTGCTATCAAAAGTTTTGGTTGACATGCAAGGGACATGGCTATCATAGCCCTTTGACGCAGTCCACCTGAGAGCTGATGAGGATAGGTTGTGATTCTTTCTTCCGGTGCAGGCATTCCCACCCGGACTAAAAGCTCAATAGTCCATTCCCGAACCTGTTTTTTTGGAAGCTTGAGATGGGTTGTTATAGCTTCTGAAATCTGGTCTCCAATTGTGAAGACCGGGTTGAGAGCAGTCATAGGCTCTTGAAAAATCATGGCCATTTCCTTTCCCCTGATACTGCACAATTGACCGGGAGTGAGGTCCATGAGATCTATGCCCTCAAATACTATTCTTCCCCTTCTTATGTTGAATGGATGACTTGGAAGCAGGCCCGGCAAGGAAAGGGCTGTAACGCTTTTTCCACAACCGGATTCCCCTACAAGACAGACACTTTCCCCTTTTTTGATATAAAAAGAAAGATCCCTTACAGGGAATACAGGCCCTCTATTGGTCCGGATCTCAATTTCAAGCCCTTTTACAGAAAGGAGGATATTATTGCTCACGATTTTTGATCATGGGACTTTGTCAGCTTTTTTGCCCCTTAACCAGTTGAACATTGATTTCACGTCCTGCAGGCTTAAGCTGTATTATTACTTCAAAAAGGTCTGACATGTGACTGATTGTGGACGGGATGTCGTCAGGTTGTTCGACGTTGTCTTCTCTGTGAGTCATTACAGTGAACCATACAGGGAAACCATGTTCTTTGGCCAGTGCCTTGAGTTTGCTCAATGATGCCTGCTCAGTTTTGTCGAATGGCAACCCGTCTAACAAGACTACCTGTGGAAAGAATATGCCCTGTTCAGTGAGGTCGTTTAGACGTTCTTCAAGCCGTTTTACGCTGAAGTCCTCAATATTAAAGGTCATAATAAAACGGTGGGGAAGGATCATCTCCCACATCACATTGGTATTATTTAACTCGTATTGATCTGATATGCGGTGGAGGATTTCCTCGTACCAGAGACATACCTTTTTTATCGGCTGCCCCAGACATATATGAAGTACGTTTTTTCCTCTGAGCAAGTTGTCCAGAGCCAGATGCATCAAGAAAGAAGTTTTGCCCTCTCCAGCCCTGGCAAGTATTGCACCGAATTGTCCGTCTCCTAGAAGGTGGCTGGCATCTTCCTTGATAAATTTCAGCAGATTTTTAAGAATTAGATTGTTTTCTGACATATTAAAGACCTTTTTCAAACAAGAGATATTTTTTAAATGCTAAATGCTGAATTAATGAAATAACTATTTAATATTATATTTTATTCCACAATTTAAAATTCAACATTCAAAATTCACAATTTCTTTCTAGGTTTAAGCAGCCTTTTTCTTTTCCCCTGCGGTTTTTTTTATCAATTCGTCTGCCACGTTTTTGGGTACCTGACGATAGGTGGAAAATTCCATGGTGAACTGGGCCTTTCCCTGGGTGCCTGAGCGCAGGATTGTGGAGTAGCCGAACATCTCGGCAAGTGGGACATCAGCCTCTATTACGCTTATATTTCCTTCATCCTGTGTACCTAAGATCATCCCTCTTCGCTGATTAAGTGATCCCATTACAGCTCCCTGGAATTCAGTCGGAGTCTCCACTGCTACCTTCATTATAGGTTCCAGTATGACAGGCCTGGCCTTTCTGTAGCCTTCCAGAAAGGCCCTGTGGGATGCTGCCCGAAAAGCCATGTCAGAAGAGTCCACGGGGTGGGATTGACCGTCGTTGATGACAATTTTTACTCCTGTAACAGGAAAGCCCAACAACTGTCCTTTCTCCATACTTTTCTTGAAACCTTTTTCACAGGAAGAGATAAACTCTGTGGGTATGGCACCACCGACTATCCTATTTTCAAAGACGAATTCGTCTTTAACAGGCTCCATGTAGCCGGCTACCCGTCCAAACTGACCCGCACCACCAGTCTGTTTTTTATGGGTATAATTGAACTCGGCCTGCCTGGTAATAGTCTCTCTGTATGCAACCTGGGGCATGCCCGTGGTAACATCTGCGTCGTATTCCCTGCGCATTCGCTCAACATATATCTCAAGGTGAAGTTCTCCCATGCCGGAGATGATAGTGTCTCCGGTCTCATGGTTAACGTATGCCCTGAACGTCGGATCCTCTTTGGTAAACCTGGAAAGGGCCTTGGACATTTTGACCTGGGCCTTGTTGTCCATGGGGACAATTGCCAGTGAGATAACCGGCTCAGGTATGTGCATGGAGGTCATGCTATATCTGATTTCAGGAGAGGTGAAGGTATCACCGGACGCACAGTCGACGCCAAAGAGTGCCCCAATATAGCCGGCAGGAATAGATCCTATTTCCTCCATCTGGTCTGCATGTATATGTACGACCCTGCCGATCCTGACCTTTTGACCGGTTCTGGAATTTACTATGGTGTCCCCCTTGGAGAGGGTCCCCTGATATACCCTGATGTAAGTGAGCTGTCCATAGCGTCCTTCTTCCAGCTTGAATGCAAGGGCTACGAGAGGTTTTGAAGAATCTGTTTCAAGTTTTTTTTCAACTTCCCCATTTTCCATATCCAGGGCGAAGTTTTCAATATCCATGGGTTGCGGCAGATAGTGAGTTACTGCATCAAGGAGAGGTTGGACCCCTTTATTCTTGTAAGCAGATCCAATGAATACAGGGGTAAGCCCACGAACAAGAGTCCCGTTTTTTATCGCGTCAATTAAGACATCTGCTGTGACCTTTTCATCAAGGGCGGCCTCCATGAGTTCATCAGAGAACATTGAAGCAGCGTCAATAAGGCTTTCCCTGCGGGCTTCGGCCTCTGAGCGGAGTCCTTGAGGTATTTCTTCCAAACGTATCTGCTCGCCGCTTGGACCATCAAAGTACATGGCCTTCATGGAGATAAGGTCCACAATTCCCTGAAAGTCCGATTCAAGGCCTATAGGTATTTGCATTGCGACTGCGTTGTGGTTCAGCTTTTCCCTGAGTTGCCCTATAACGCGGAACGGGTTGGCACCGCTGCGGTCGCACTTGTTTATAAAGGCAATGCACGGGACCTTGTATCTGGACATTTGCCGGTCAACCGTAATAGACTGAGACTGTACACCTCCAACAGAGCAAAGGACCAGTACGCCACCGTCCATGACCCTGAGGGCCCTCTCCACTTCGATGGTGAAATCTACATGCCCGGGGGTGTCAATAATGTTTATCTCATAGCCCTTCCACTCGCAGTAGGTGGCGGCAGAAGTGATGGTTATTCCCCGTTCTTTTTCGAGCTCCATGAAATCCATGGTAGCTCCGACGCCGTCCTTGCCTTTCACGTCGTGGATGGCGTGAATTCGTTGGGTATAAAAAAGAATTCTTTCGGTAAGAGTGGTCTTGCCCGCATCAATGTGGGCGCTAATGCCAATGTTTCTTACCAT
Source organism: Deltaproteobacteria bacterium (assembly GCA_021159445.1). Taxonomy (GTDB): domain Bacteria; phylum Desulfobacterota; class Dissulfuribacteria; order Dissulfuribacterales; family UBA3076; genus UBA3076. The sequence goes on from JAGGRV010000554.1 coordinate 3,921, forward strand.
TGCCGGATCTCTATTCATTGTCTATGTTGCCTCGGAAAAAAATAAAATTTAATACTAATATACTAACAATTAAGAAATTGCGAAATCCCTAAATCCATAGAGCCCTCAACAAGATGAGAGGCGCGGTTTTTAACTTTTTACATTAAACTTGTCAAGACAAAATAATTCATAATCCATCACAGGGTCCAGAGGTTCAGGGTTTGCCGAAAATCCTCTTGATAGCACAGGTCGAAATATATCATTTTTCATTTTGTCAGTAATGCCACGGATTCAATATGCCAAGTGTGGGGAAACATATCCACGGGCTGAATCTTTTCGATTTTGTAACCATGTGCCACAAGCTGTTCAATATCTCTGGCTTGCGTGGATGGATTGCAAGAAACATAAATAATCTTTGAAGCGCCCAAGTTCACTATCTGCTTGAGAAATTTTGGATGGATTCCAGCTCTCGGCGGATCCATCACAACAATATCGGGAGGCGGTAATGACTGAATCAATTCCTGATTCGTTTGGAGAAATTTATCTAAATTTGCTTCAAAAAATTCGCAGTTATTAATGTTATTTTTTTGTGTATTTTTATTAGCATTTTTTACTGCTGCAGAAACAACTTCAAAGCCATAGACCTTTTTTGCAACATCTGCCAAGAACAAGGCAATTGACCCTGTTCCTGAATAAAAGTCCCAAATAATCGGTTTATCCGTTTCCCCGGCGAAATTTCTGACAACACCATACAATTGTTCCGCACCTTTTGTATTTGTCTGGAAAAATGCATTGGCAGAAATTTCATACTGAATACCGCCGATTGTGTCGTGAATAACAGAATTGCCGTAAAGTAGAAATTCTTTGCCGCCCTGGGAAGTTTGACCCTTTGATTTTGTAACATTATTTACTACGGAAGCAATTTCCGGATAATCTGCAATCAGATCATCAATTAAAGGTTTTAATATTTCTTTTCCATTCTCTCGAGTAATAAAATTGATCATTATTTCATTAGTATAAGCTCCTTCGCGGATCATAATGTTGCGAAGAAATCCTGTGTGATGTCTTGGATTATCCAAAGTGATTTTATTTTCATGCATCCATTTACGGATATCCGCAAATATTTTATTTCGAGCATCATTTTGTAGAAAGCATTCTTTCACATCTAAAATTTTATCAAATCGTCTGGGGGCATGCAGACCAATTGCAAAATCTTTTGGCGTTTCAGGATCATTCTCCTTCATCAACCATCGATTATCTCCGGCAGAAAATTCCATTTTATTTCTGTAGCCCCAAATTTCAGGTGATGCTAAAGGTTCCAAAATCTTTACGGGTGTCAACTTTGTTAAATGTGTGTAAACATCTTCAATTTGCTGTTTCTTTATTTTTAACTGTGCTGAGTATTGAAGGTTTTGAAAAGTACAACCACCGCAATCATTAAAATATATACACTTGGGATCTATATAATCCGGACTTTGAGTAATAATTTCTTCAATAATCGCTTCAGCAAATGAAGGCTTTTTTTTAATAATTTTTACCTTAAGATGCTGACCGGGAAGCGCATCTCTGACAAAAATTACAAAATTATCAAGTCGGGCGATCCCTTTCCCGCCATAACCCACTGAATCAACAGTAATAGTGATAGATTGATTTTTTTTAATATTTATTTGTGCGGCATTCATTTTTTCTGATTATAACGGATTTTTGAGGAGGATGCCTAATATTTTACATTGACCCAAGCACTTCAGTCCAGACGGAAATCTTCCGATTGACACTTTAGACCGTAACCGTTCACACTCCCTGGCAGCCGATAGGCTTTTGCAGGGTTTCAACCG
>JAGGRV010000531.1 GCA_021159445.1 Deltaproteobacteria bacterium
GGAGCGAGCATAACGGGTTATGTGATCGACGAGCAACGAAGAAGATGGCAAAAAAAACATTAATTTGTTCAAGTTATTTATTGTACGTTCCTAAATGGCTTGGAGTAAAAAAACATAGTGAAATTTAAGGTCAAGACAATTTGGCGTATCAAGCGCTTTGACCGGCTGGATCAGGAGGCAAACAAACGGAAGTGTGATGTTGCTATTCTGATCATGTTTCTGTGCATGGTTACATTTTGTGCCCGCCTATGGCATTTACAGGTTGTACAGGGAGAGCATTTCAGGGAACAATCCGAGCGAAATCGAATAAGATCTGTGCGGCTTCAGCCACCCCGGGGCAAAATTCTTGATAGGACGGGCCGTCTCTTGGCAGGGATAAAGCCTTGTTTCAATGTGTGTCTTGTCAAGGAAGACGTAAGGGACATGGAAACTCTCCTGGCCAAACTTTCTCCCTTACTGGGGGAAACGGAGGCTGAGATTCGGACTCGTCTCGGTTCAGAGCACAAAGGACCTAAATACGTACCCATAGTAATTAAGAGAGGGGCTGAATGGGAGACCCTTTCCAGGATTGAGTCCCGGCTCTTTAGCTTGCCTGGCGTGTTCATCGAGGTGACTCCTGCCCGGGAATATCCCTATGGTAGTATTGCCCCACATTTGCTCGGTTATCTCGGAGAAATCAGCCGGGAAGATATTGTAAAAGAACGTTATAAAGGCGCTCGTTCGGGTGATCTGGTGGGAAAATGCGGGATTGAGAAAAGGTTTGAAAATGATCTGGCAGGGATAAAGGGCCAACGCAGGTTAGAAGTGGATGCTGGGGGACGCCTGGTAAGAGTGATAGACGAAAAGCCACCTGTTCCCGGGAAAGATCTGTATCTTTCCATTGATTTGGATCTTCAGCAGGCCTCGGAGGAGGCCATGAAGGGATATGTCGGGGCCCTTGTTGCACTGGATCCTCAGACCGGGCGGATACTTGCCTTAGTAAGCAGTCCTGCTTTTGATCCGGATGCATTTGCCACGGGCATTAATAATGAGGAATGGAAGGCATTGAATGATCCTGTTTCAAGGCCCTTGCAAAACAAGGCCCTTCAGGGCAGATATGCTCCTGCTTCGACTTTCAAGATTGTGATGGCTGCGGCGGCTTTGCAAGAGGAAATAGTTACAAAAAATACGTTGTTCAACTGCACGGGTCGATTCCGCTTAGGCAGAAGCGTCTTTAGGTGTTGGAAACGGCGTGGACATGGGCAGATCAATTTGTATAAGGCCCTGGTTGAGTCCTGCGATATCTATTTCTATCAGGTCGGTCTTAAGCTTGGGATTGAGAAAATAGAAAAGTACGCCAAGGCCTTTGGGCTGGGGTCAAAGACAGGGATTAATCTTCCCAATGAGAGCAGAGGATTTATTGCTACGCCGGACTGGAAGCTCAGAAAATATCATGAGCCGTGGCAGGAAGGAGAGACCCTCATCACGGCCATAGGCCAGGGTTTTACTCTTGCAACTCCTCTGCAGATGGCCTGTCTGATAGCTGCCATAGCCAATGGCGGCACCTTATACAGCCCGGTTTACCTGGAGAAGATGACAGGACCGGATGGCCACATCGTCAAATCCTTTGAAAGTAATCCAAAGGATAAATTGCCGATTTCTGAATCAGATCTAAGGATAATCAAGAGGGCCTTGGTAGGAGCAGTAAATGATAAAAAGGGTACAGGGAAAAAATGCAAAATGCCTGATGTCCTTGTGGCAGGTAAGACCGGTACCGCACAGGTGATAGGGCAGGGTAAACGCCGGCAGGATAAAAAATTAGATTGGAAATACAGAGATCACGCCTGGTTTGTGGCTTACGCTCCGGCTGAGAAGCCTGAGCTGGCGATAGCAGTATTGTGCGAGCATGCCGGACATGGCGGCTCCGTTGCAGCACCTATTGCCCACAAAGTTTTCGAAACGTGGTTTCAAATTCAATCTCCTCTGCCTGTACTAAGATCCTACAAGACTGCTTTCAGTGTAAACAATATAGAGCTATTAGCCTTTAGCGGTTAGCTATTAGCTTAATAATTACAGGATGTTTTACTATTACAAACTTTCACGCGTTAGGCATTATTTCTTAGTAATGCAATGTCTTAATTTTTCAAAGCTAAACGCTAATGGCTAATTGCTCAACTTAAGTGTAAACAGTATAGATGACCATGTTTGATAGACAATTTCTGGAACATTTTGACTGGTGGCTCTTTTTATCTGTTCTTCTGCTTATGGCTATAGGTTTTGTCAACTTGAATAGCGGCAGTGCAGCTACTGGCTATCCTTTCCAATGGAAACAACTTCAGTGGTACATAGCAGGCACTGTTTTGATGTTGAGTTTGGTAGTCTTTTTTGATTATCGTCTTCTTACAGTCTATTCTGTACACATATACTTGATTATGGTTTTTATGCTTATACTGATAGTTTTTATAGGTAAGACCGTAGGTGGATCACAGCGATGGCTTTCTCTGGGGTTTATGAATATTCAGCCCTCCGAGCCGGCAAAACTCGCCACGGTTATTGTCTTGAGTAGTTATTTTTACCATGACGACAGACCACAGTATGGTCTAACGGATTTATGGCGGCCCTTCCTTTTGATGCTTGTTCCGGTTTTTCTGATTTATCACCAGCCGGATCTAGGGACAGCGCTATTTCTGGTGCTGATTTTTGCTTCTTTAGTGTATATGGCTCGTCTTAAGTGGACATCCTTCCTGCTGCTTTTAGGCTCAGCAATTGCCGCTTTTCCCCTTGTGTGGGAGTTTCTAAAGCCCTATCAAAAGAATAGAATTATGAACTTCTTTTTTCCGGAAAGGGACCCACTCGGTGCGGGATACCACATATCACAATCCAAAATTGCCATTGGTTCAGGTCAGATCTTGGGCAAAGGTTACATGAAGGGTAGCCAGGCCCACCTCAATTTTCTCCCGGAGGTCCACACTGATTTTGCCTTTTCTATCTGGGCTGAAGAATGGGGTTGGGTGGGAGCAGTACTTCTGCTGGGGATATTTTTCCTTATGCTATACCGTGGATTTTTGATAGCATCACAATCAAGGGAACGTTTCGGGGCCTTTTTGGCCTTTGGGGTAACAGCCATGCTTTTCTGGCAGGTGGTGATAAATATAGGCATGGTCATGGGACTTATGCCTGTAGTGGGTATCCCTTTGCCACTTGTCAGCTATGGAGGCTCATCGGTGTTTACTACGCTTATAGGCGTAGGACTATTGCTCAATGTAAGATCAAGGCGCTTCATGTTTCAGAAAGGTACAAGAACCAGATAAGGTTTCAATCAGATCTGTATTTCTGCCATTGTTTCAGGACATTTCGCACATACCTTCTGGTTTCGGGGTAAGGTGGAATTCCTTTGTATCTTTTGACTTTTTCCGGACCTGCGTTATAAGCTGCCAGAGCTAGGACCAAGTTGCCTCTAAATCGTTCAAGCAACCGGCTGAGGTATTTGGTGCCGCCCCGGATATTTGCTTTGGGATCAAGGGGATTTGAAACTGCAAGATTTGAGAATGTCTCAGGCATCAGCTGCATGAGTCCAATGGCGCCCTTTGAGGAACGGGCATCTGGAATCCCTCCTGATTCTATTTGTATTATTGCCTTGATCAAATCAGGATCCAGATCATAGCGTGTGGCTGTCTCGGATATAATTTTTTCAAATTTCGCGTAATTCTTTGGAACATGTGGGGATATGTGCCTGGATTGTCTTGCCAAACCATAACGCGGATCTGTAGGCACGTTACTGAAGTGACATACACCGCGCTCATCCACGAAGGAATATATGCCCCCAGCACTTGTCACTCCTGAGTTGCAGAAAACAAGGAATGCACAAGTCACAAACAGTTGTATTCCTGAGACTGACCATCTAAAAAGGTATCTTACCGCCATTAAACATTATTTCGGCACCTTTTCCCAATCAGCTAAAAATTTTTCGAGACCTATGTCAGTCAATGGGTGATGGGCTAGCTGTGCTATTACTTTGTAGGGAATAGTTGCTATGTCGGCACCAATTTTTGCAGCCTCCAATACGTGTATGGGATGTCTAATGCTTGCTACTATAATTTCTGTGTCAAAGGCGTAATTGTCGAAAATCTGGATTATGTCCTCTACCAGGTTCATGCCTTCATGGGAGATATCATCGAGCCTTCCTATAAAAGGGCTGACGTAGCTTGCTCCGGCCTTTGCTGTCAGTAATGCCTGAAGCGGAGAGAATACTAAGGTTACATTGGTCTTTATACCCTCACCTGCCAGTTTTTTCGTGGCCCTTAAACCATCGGTGGTCATGGGAATTTTGACAACGACATTAGAAGCGATTTCAGCCAGTTTCCCGGCTTCCTTCACCATGCCGTCAACGTCTGTGCTAATCACCTCAGCACTCACAGGGCCATCAACAATACTGCATATTTCTCTGATCCTGTCTTCAAAGGTGCAATTTTCTTTGGCTATAAGAGAAGGGTTTGTAGTTACTCCATCTGCTAGTCCTAGATCGGCTGCTTTGCGAATTTCGTCCAAATTGGCAGTATCAATGAAGAATTTCATATTTTATCACTCCTTTTTCTTTATAATACTGAGCTGTCTATAAAACTCAAGATTTTGTTTGATGGCAGGGCAGGGGAGTTTGTAATTGATAGTTGATAATTGATAATTGACGATTGAGGAATTAGGGGATTGAGGAATTGAGGGATTGGATGTATTTTGAAGCATTCATGGATTACGAATTGAGGAAATGAATAAACTATATTAATTTTAATTCCTCAATTCTTCAATTTTCAATTTTCAATTTTCAATTGTCAATTCATAATAGGGGGGTTTAAATATGCCTTGGGTAAGACAAGATGACTGTACTGGTTGCGGAGACTGTATTGAGGAATGCCCCGTTGAGGCCATCTCAATGATAGATGAAAAGGCATATATCAATATGGAGGAGTGTATACGCTGTGCCATATGTCATGATATCTGTCCGGAAGAGGCCGTAAGACATGATAGTGAAACAGTGCCCATTGAGATAAAAGCGAACGTAATAAGGACCAAAAAGTCAATGGAGGCATGCGCGAGCCATTTCGGTAATTCCGAAGAAGCTCAAAAGTGCCTCAAGAGATGGATAAAACATTATAATAGAGAAAAGATAATTGCTGAAAAAACCATGGCAGAGCTTCAATCACTTCAATCTAAATTAAGCGATTAGCCTTTAGCAGTTAGCTATTAGTTTAATGATTACAGGATGTTTTACTATTACAAACTTTCACCCGTTGGGTGTTATTTCTAATTAACGTAATACCTTATTTCCCAAAGCTAAACGCTAATGGCTAACCGCTAACCGCACAGACCCAATTTATTGGGTCCTTTACATAACTTTCAAAGTCTTTTTCAAGAAGAAACTGGGAAATCATTTCATCGACCTTACCTGCAGTATCAATGCGATAAACCCCGCTTTGGTTCGGCCCAACACTTTTTTTGGCATTTTCAACAATGGTCTTAAGGGATTCAGGGGTTATTTCTACATTAACGCGAACGGTAATAGTATCTTTCAATTCAGCCATATGATCTATCTCTCCTTTCTTTTTTGAAAATGACGACTATACCAATCTTTCTGCGATGTCAACGTATTCTGCTAAGGAACGTACAATAAATAACTTGAACAAATTAATGTCTTTTTTGCTGTCTT
>JAGGRV010000121.1 GCA_021159445.1 Deltaproteobacteria bacterium
GCTTTGAAACCTGAAAAAGGCTGTTGGCTGTCAGGGGGGAAAGTGAATAATTACGAATTTTCAAGTCTCGATCTTAATAATGGCCCCCAATAACCAAAAAATTGATTTTGTACACCGGCAATCGGCCCACTGCGAAAGTGGAGTTACTGCTAATCTCCTCTTTCATCATGGTATAAATATGTCCGAGTCCTTGGCCTTTGGCATCGGCGCAGCGCTGTTTTTCGGCTACTTCCCCTTTATCAAGATCAATGGGCTGCCTTTAACGACATTTCGTGGTGCTACAGGACAGATCCTTAAACGAGTGACCAAAGGGCTCGGAGTTCAGATCAAGAGGCACAAATTCCGGGACCCGGAGAAGGCCATGAATGCCCTTGACCGAATTATTGACCAAGGGATTCCAGTTGGAATGCAGACCGGCGTCTACTGGCTTCCATACTTTCCTCCGGCGCTCAGGTTCCATTTTAATGCTCACAATATCATCGTTTATGGCAGGGAGGGCACTGAATATCTTGTCAGCGACCCTGTATTTGACGAACCGGTTGTCTGTTCCCGTACGGACCTGATGAGAGCGCGCTTTGCCCAAGGTGCCTTGGCCCCAAAGGGAAAGATGTACTATCTGACCCGTGTGCCGGGTCATGTCGATATCGCCGCGGCTATTGTTAGGGGTATAAAAGATGTATGCAAGACCATGCTGAAAATCCCTTTTCCCCTCATCGGGGTCAGTGGTATCCGTTTTCTGGCCGGGCGGATTGAAAATTGGCCGGAAAAACTTGGGGAATCCAAAGCCTCTCTTAATATCGGACACATTATCAGGATGCAGGAAGAGATCGGCACTGGCGGCGCTGGATTTCGTTTTATCTATGCGGCCTTTTTACAAGAGGCTGCGGAAATTCTGGGAGAAAAGCGACTACTCAATATTTCCAGAAAGATGACGGAAATTGGCGATCGGTGGCGCGAATTTGCATTATTCGGCGTGCGTAACTGCAAAGGACGGGCGTTAGAAGGAAATACGTATCCTGCCATGGCTGACATCTTGCGAGACTGCGCTAACCAGGAAGATGAGCTGTTCAGGGATTTGGCAGACCTTATCAGGAGGTCTTAGTTCGGGAGCGCCGCAAAGTATGACGGAACAAACTAAGTTCGGCCAGGAGTTTGTTGAGGAAAAGGCCATTGTTGCCCGGGAAGTGGTAAAAGTCTATAGAGGGTCATCCCGTCCCGCGCTTAATGGTCTTAATATTTCCGTAAACCAAGGAGAAATCTTTGGGCTTTTGGGCCCCAACGGAGCCGGAAAGACCACGGCCATCTCCATTATGAGTACTTTGCTGCGGCCTACCAGGGGTAGCATAACTATTTATGGGATTGATATCGTCAGATATCCGAATGAAGCAAAAAAGTTTCTGAGTCTTGTACCACAAGAAATTGCCCTTTATCCTAATCTGACCGCACGGGAAAACTTGCGGTATTTCGGCCGGCTGTATGGCTTGCGTGGTCAACAACTTGAAAACAGGATTCGGGAAAGCCTTGAGTTGGTCGGGTTGAAACAAAGGGGTGACGAGCGGGTTTTCACTTTTTCCGGGGGGATGAAGCGGCGTGCCAATCTGGCCGCAGGTATCTTGAGCAAACCACGGCTCCTTTTTCTTGACGAGCCGACTGTCGGCATTGACGCCCAGTCGCGTAATATGATCCTGGAAAAACTCGCATTGCTCAAGAATACCGGAACGTCCATGATCTATACGACCCATTACATGGAAGAGGCAGAACTGCTTTGCTCTTCTGTGGTCATCATTGACAAGGGGCAGAGCATTGCTGAAGGCAATCCGCAAAAACTGATCAACCGGACTCCTGGATGTTCCAGCCTGCAAGACCTGTTTTTCGCCCTGACGGGGAAAAGTATTAGGGATTGATGTGATGAAGGTTTATGGGTTCAAAGGTTCAGGGGTTCAAAGGTTAAGAGGCTAAGAGGTTCAGGGTTTACTGAAATCCGAACTGTTGATTTGTGAGTTCTTCCTGCCCACTCGCCAAGCTTGCGAGGCAGGCGGGAATGGAGAAGGCATGAGAATAGAACGATTTGAGGATATTGATGCATGGCAGTTGGCCCGAGAGCTAACTCGCAGGGCCTATGGCATGACAAAGGGGGCCAAGTTTGCTCGCGACTTCGGCTTGAAGGGGCAAATTCAGGATGCAGCAGGTTCATCTATGCACAATATTGCGGAAGGATTCGATTCGGAGACAAACCCGGAGTTTGTTCGTTTTCTTAGGTATGCAAAACGGTTTTGCACCGAAGTCCAGAGTGAGCTTTACGTAGCGTTGGATCAACAATATATAACGAAAGCTGAGTTTCAGGACGTGTATGATCATGCCGGACGCACCCGTGCTGCCATTCGTGGTTTCATCAAATACTTGCTGGCCTACAAGCAAGGTCAACTGAAGAAAGGTAACCTTGAACGGTGAACCTCCAAACCTTTGAACCCTGAACCTGTTAACAGTTACGTTTATGCTTAAACTGTATGCAACTATTTTAAAAGAGCTTCTATTGCTCAGGCGAGACAGGGCCGGCATGCTTGTACTTTTTGTCATGCCTGCCGTGCTCGTACTTATTGTCTCGCTGGTCCAGGAAAACGTCCTCAAGACAATTGGGAGAACCAGTACCCGCATTCTGTTCGTAGATAAGGACCGGAATTCCCTGGGGCAGACTATAGAAGACCAGTTACGTGAATCTGGTTCCTTAGAAATCATTAAAGAGCTTGATGGGCAAAAAATTGATGAAAAATCGGCCAGAGAGGCAATTATTAATGGAGATTTCCAGTTCTGTGTTATCATCCCAGAGGGAATTACAGAAGCTGTCAGGGAACGAGCACGGCAGTTGGTGACGAGGTCACTTTCCACAGATAACATCCCGCTTAAAGATGATATAGATGTTCCGGACCTGGTTGTTTATTTCGATCCTACCGTGCGGGGAGGCTTTCGATCAGCAGTAGTCAGCTCTCTGAACATGGCAATTCTTAGCATGGAAAACAGAGAAAAGGCCCGGATTTTCTCTGAACTCTTGCCGAAGCAAATGAACAAGATCATCCAGGAGGCGATGGGTCCCTATGGCTCAGAGGAATTTATCGAAGATATTCCCAAAATGCGTCTTGACTGGAGCAGTCAACGTCTGCTGGGGATCAAAGAGAAACTGGCCTTCCGTAAAGATTTTGAAAAAACACCCACCTCGGTACAGCAAAACGTCCCTGCCTGGGCACTTTTTGGCATATTTTTCATCGTCGTACCAATGGCTGGTTGCCTGATCAGGGAAAGACAGGATGGGACGCTAATGCGCCTGCTGACAATGCCGGTCTCTTATCTAACCTTGCTTTTAGGCAAAGTGATTGCGTATATATTGGTTTGCCTGATCCAGTTTGTGTTTATTCTCATTATCGGAAAGCTGGTCCTCCCTTTTCTGGGGACCTCAACGCTTGAGATGGGCTCATCCCCAATAGCGGTTATTATGATTCTTATCAGTTCAATTCTTGCCGCTACAGGTTATGGCATCATGCTTGGAACAATTGCCAAGACCTATGAGCAGGCCTCCATGTTCGGCGCCATATCTGTTGTGATCGCAGCGGCTTTGGGCGGTGTTATGGTCCCTGTGTATGCCATGCCGAAAGTGATGCAGGAGATCAGCGCATTTTCTCCTCTGGCATGGGGACTCGATGCCTTTCTGGATATATTTGTGCGGCAAGGAGACATCAAGACCGTTTTTCCTGAAATGCTTCTACTGCTTTCATTCTTTGTTGGTACTATGCTAATATCGTGGTCTTATTCCTTTCGCCAGGGTCGAACTGGTGTATGAATAAGAGAATGGATTCATTAGCGTTTATTCGCGGTTATTCGCGGTTGGTTGATTTTAAAGGAGAATGTTGTTGGTAACTGAAGGACTGGAAAAAGAACTCGGTGATTTGATAATTAAAATCTGCAATGTTTCCGTGCCCATACCCGATGTTTTGCCCCCGGACGCTCCGCTGATCGGACCTGATTCTCCTCTGGGCCTTGATTCTCTTGACGCTGTAGAAATCGTAGTAGCGGTTCAGAAGGAATATGGGGTGCATATTGACGCCCAGGAAACGGGTCGCAGGGTTTTAGAGTCACTTAGGACCCTTGCGGATTTTATTAGGAGACAAAGCAAGGTCGAACGATGAAACGGATCCCTGAGCCTGAATTGATGAACACTGAAAGGCAGGCCGGGGCCTATGCAATGGCCAACTTCAATAATCCGAACTGGTTGTTTGTTGAACATTTTAAAAACAGTTTTTCTGAAAAGGAAATAATCGGTACAATCCTGGATTTGGGGTGTGGTCCTGCCGACATCTCTGTGCGTTTTGCAAGGCTTTTCCCAAAATGTCATATACATGGTGTGGACGGCGCTGAAAGTATGTTGAAATACGGGCAAGCTGCAGTGGCAAATGCCGGCCTGACCAACCGCATCCGCCTTATTCATGGCTGTCTGCCTGATGTGCGACTTCCCCTTGCTAAATACGATGCCATTATCTCCAATAACCTCTTGCATCATCTTGCCTTCCCCATGGCATTGTGGGAGACCATCAAAACCTACAGCAAGAGGGGTACACCGATTATGATAATGGATATCATTAGACCAGGAAGCAAAGAGGAAGCAGGTGCCATTGTCGAAAAATATATGGGCGATGAATCGGCTATCCTGAAAAAAGATTTTTTTAACTCGCTGTTGGCTGCCTATAGGGTAGAGGAGGTGCAAGAACAGCTTAGGCAAGCCGACTTAGTCAGTCATCTGTCAATTAGAATGGTGAGTAGAATCCAAATGGTGGTGAAGGGAATTATATCATAGGTGGCCCGGCAATTTTTCAGGTTCGGCAACGCACCAGAGGATGACGTGTGTATCCAGCAGCAGCTTCAATTTCAATTCTGTAATACCTCCCAGTCCCTTTCGTCAGAAGCGGGAGAGATGACATCTCCCGTAATCCTGACCGTATCCTTCAGGCAACCGAGCCATGCCTTGGGTTTTGGCGGCGGTGGCGGCGGGCTCACAAGCGCAACAGGTTCCCCTTTGCGGGTCACCAGAAAGGGATGTCCTGTTTTTTTCACGTTGAGCAAAAGTCGAAGGCATGTGGCCTTAAATTCGGAAATCGTCACTTTTTCCATTGCAAGCATACTCCTGTTATATTATCCATTAGACAGGGCATGCTTTTGGATGATATCGGACAGCGTGCGCTCCACTGCCGTTGTTTTGATTATTATGATGGGCTGTTTTGTGCTTTGAGTATTTCAATGGTTTTGAGAATACTTTTTTTTGTCCACCAACTGATCAGTAACGAATTTATGAACAATGCTTGATAACAAAGTTTGATAAGGTAAACCTTCGCTATCAGCTCGTAATTTCAATTGTTCCAAATCATTTGTTTTTAGTCTTAAGCTAATGCTTTTTTTTCCGTTAGCCTTATTGATGATACTTTCAATTAATATTTTTTTGTTTTTATTAATTGGGACAAAAGAATCTATGTTGTTTTCAATTTTTTGTTCAAATATGTCTAATTTTGAATTCATGTTTTTTTGATAATTTCCTGCGAGGACTGTTAACACCCATTGCTACACCGCTGTGAGCATCATATAACACATGGAGAACCTCCCGCTTTCCGGGATGAAGCAAAGGATTCTGTCACCCC
>JAGGRV010000353.1 GCA_021159445.1 Deltaproteobacteria bacterium
GGCGGATGTATCCCTGAAGAACTCCTGGATTTGCCTGTTGGTTACGAATCATTGGCCAAGGTTGGTTCGATCATGGGCTCCGGGGGCATGCTCGTCATGGATGAGGACACGTGTATAGTAAATATCGCCCGGTACTTCCTCGATTTTGCACAGCACGAATCCTGCGGGCAGTGTGCTCCGTGCAGGCTTGGCACAAAGCAGATGTTCAAGATCTTGCAAGACATTACAAGAGGAGACGGAAAGCCCGGAGATATAGAGATCCTGCTCGAACTGTCCGATGCCGTCAAGCAGGCCTCCATATGCGGCCTTGGAATGACAGTCCCTAATCCTGTAGTATCTACCATACGCTATTTTCGTAAAGAGTATGAAGAGCATATCCATGAAAGGCGCTGCCGGGCCCTTGTATGCAGGTCTCTTATTTCTTACCGTATCAAGGACTACAGGTGTAAGGCCTGTATGATTTGTCTGAAGGCCTGTCCGGTTGGTGCAATTATAGGTGCAAAATGGCAGGTCCATGAGATTGACCAGAGTAAGTGTATTAAATGCGGGACCTGCATGGAGGTCTGTCCCAAGCGGTTCAACGCAGTGGAATGTGTTACCGGTCTGATGGAAGGCTCAGGTGATAAGAGTGAGTAGCGTTTCTTTGAACATAAACGGAATTACTGTAAGGGCCGATGAAGGTGCTACGATCCTCACAGCGGCCCAGGATGCAGGTATCTATATTCCCAGCCTGTGCCATTGCCCTGATGTATCATCCCCTGGCGTGTGCCGCCTGTGCCTGGTCAGGATCGAAAACCGCAGGAGACTTGAACCGGCCTGCCGGACCATTGCAGAAGAAGGGATGGTAATCGTTACGGACGATCCTGAAATTGAACGATTGCGCCGGGTGATCCTTGAACTCATCTTGAGTGATCATGACTTCAACTGCCTTCTCTGTCCCAAGAGCGGGCAGTGCCGACTTCAGGAACTGGTGAACCGTATAGGTATCAATGAGCATCGGTTCAGTCGCTTAGAGCATACGGCCAAGGATCTCCCCATTGACACCAGCAACCCGTTTTTTGATTTCAATCCAAACAAGTGTGTACAGTGCACAATATGCGTCCGTACCTGTCACGAAATCGCAGGTATTGATGCAATCGACATGGCATACCGGAGTTACGACCTTAGAGTCAGCACGTTTGCCAACCAACCCTTGAATGAGTCTGTCTGTGTGTCTTGCGGGGAATGTATGGAGCGTTGCCCTGTGGGTGCCCTGGTACCCAAAAAGGCCGAATATCCAACCCGTGAAGTAAAAACCACCTGCTCATACTGTGGGGTGGGGTGCGGACTTTACTTGGGGATCCGTGGAAACACGATCGTAAGTGCGAGGGGTGATGACGAAAGCCCTGTTAACCATGGGGGTCTCTGTGTTCGCGGTCGTTTCGGTTATAACTTCGTTAATAGTTCGGACAGGCTGTCTCTTCCACTCATGCGTGCATACGATGAATATGCACAGCCGTCCTCTGTAGTTGAAGTAACAGCAGAAGGCAGACCGGTTACATTGCCCCTTGTTAAGAGAGAAGGCAAGTTTGTAGAGATCACCTGGGACCAGGCGATCAAATATGTGGCAAGCAGTCTGGCCCATTACAAAGGAGATGAGATCGCTGCCATCTCCTCGGCCAGATGCACAAACGAAGAGAACTACCTCTTCCAGAAGTTCACCAGAGTGGCCTTAAAAACCAATAATATTGACCACTGTGCCCGTCTCTGACACGCTCCAACGGTGGCCGGTCTGGCCGCCAGCTTCGGTAGCGGTGCCATGACGAACTCCATCAATGAGATCAGCGATGCGGCTTGCATCTTGGCCATCGGCACCAATACAACAGCTAATCACCCCATTATAGGCAGACAGGTTACCAGGGCTGTACAAAAGGGTGCAAAGCTCATTGTAGTTGATCCTAGGCGCATACCTCTCTGCCGTATGGCCGATATCTGGCTCAGGCTTCGTCCCGGAACCGATACAGCACTTCTGAATGGGATAATGAGGGTCATTATCGAAGAAAATCTCATGGACACATCCTTTATTGAGGAACGTTGCGAGGATTATGATGTCTTTGAGGCCTCCATCATGGAGAATGACCTGACAACCGCTGAGCAAATTACGGGTGTGCCCATACAGGATATAGTCAAGGCCGCCAGGATGTTCGCCTCTACTTCACCTGCTACCATCCTGTATACCCTGGGTATCACCGAGCACTCGCACGGGACGGATAATGTGCGGGCCTTGGCCAATCTGGCGCTGCTCACGGGTAATATCGGTAAACCTTCAACCGGCGTAAATCCCTTGAGGGGGCAGAATAACGTTCAGGGCGCCTGTGATATGGGGGCGCTTCCTAACGTATACACCGGCTATCAAAAGGTGGAAGATGAAAAGGTGCGGAGAAAGTTTGAAAAGGCGTGGAATTGTAAGCTCAGTCCATCAAACGGGATCACATTGACCGAGATGTTTGAAGCTGCCCATGAGGGTAAAATTAAGGCCCTCTATCTGAAGGGCGAAGACCCGGTAGTCACGGACGCGGACACAACTTTTATAGAGAAGGCCATCTCCCACCTTGAACTGTTCGTCGTGCAGGATATCTTCCTTACAGAGACAGCGCGATTGGCAGATGTTGTGCTCCCGGCTGCCAGTTTTGCTGAGAAAGACGGGACCTTTACAAACACCGAACGGCGGGTACAGCGGGTCCGCAAGGCAATAGAGCCCAGAGGCGATTCACGACCCGACTGGATGATCATATGTGATATTGCAAAGAGCATGGAGGCTAAAGGTTTTGATTTTGGCAGCGCTCAAGAAATTTTTGAGGAAATGCGCAGCCTGACCCCAAGTTACGCAGGCATCACTTATGAACGTATTGAGAAGTCAGGGCTCCAATGGCCCTGCCCGGATCACGGACACCCAGGGACGCCGTATCTTTACAGTGAGCGCTTTAATACACCGAGTGGCCTCGCAAAATTCGCACCCATTTCGTACCGGCCTTCGGCAGAGACTACCAGCCACGAGTATCCCTTTATCCTTATCACCAGGCGGAGCGCCTTCCATTATCACGCAGTCATGACACATAAGGCAGAAGGCTTTGATGAACTTCGAAAGGAAGAGCATGTTGAAATACACCCGGCTGACGCCGCTACTCTGGAGATCCAGGATGGTGAAGTCATAAAAGTGACATCCAGAAGAGGAGGCATAAAGGCCAAGACAAAAATAACGGAAATTGTCCCTGCAGGTGTTGTCTGCATGACTTTCAATTTTGCTGAGACCAGGACAAATATCTTGACCAGCAGGGCACTGGACCCGATCACCAAGACACCCGAATTCAAGGTGTGCGCAGTCAAAATCGAACGGGAAGAGTCTGCCTATCTTATGAAAGACTATATGAGGTGGGGTACTGGGAAAAGTTGATTCGAAACTTGAAATTTGAAATTGGGAAAAACAGAAATTCGATAATGCCCGTTTTACTGCAACTTACAGAACTGTAACCGTTTACAGGGTGCTGCATATGCAAGGCGTACGGGTACGCAGACGTACTTCCTGTACTTCAAGTGCCCGACAACAAAGCAGATGCGGCGCCCTGTGAACGCTTACCATAAATCTATAAAAGGAAGGAATTAGCACCTATGGACGTCAGCAACATCAGAAATTTCGTTCTGGTCGCCCAAAGTGGGAGCGGCAAGACTTCTCTGGCAGAGGCCATGCTTTTCACTGCCAAGGCGACTTCGCGCATGGGCAAGGTCGATGACGGATCCTCAGTATTGGACTTTGAGCCGGAAGAGGTCAAACGCAACATGTCTGTTAGCACAGCGTTTCATCATCTGATATGGAAAAAGGCCAAAGTTTACCTTATGGACACACCTGGGGATGACAACTTCCTCGCTGAAGCCAAGGCGGCCATCAGGGCGGCTGACAATGTGTTGTTCGTGGTAGATGCTGTAAATCCGGTAAAACCACAGACACAGAAGGTGTGGTCCATTATTAAGAACTCAGGCCTTCCTGTCATTATGTGTGTCAATAAAATGGATAAGGAGAGAGCAGATTTCCAAAAGGCCCTGGATGCAATAAAGGAAACCCTGGACCTGAGACTGGTTCCGGTTTCTCTGCCGCTTGGGGAACAGGAGGATTTTAGGGGTATTGTAGATCTCATACAAATGAAGGCCTTTGAGTTCAGCAATGATGGAAGCGGCAATGCTAATTCTGTTGATATCCCGGCTGATCTGCAGGATGAAGTTGAAAATTTGAGGAGCAACTTGATCGAGTTTGCCGCAGAATCTGATGATGTGCTGCTGGAAAAATTTTTAGAAGGCGAAGAACTTACTCCTGATGAAATCGTTTCCGGCCTGAAACAAGGCATAATGAGCGGGGGTTTTATCCCTGTGTGCTGCTGTTCCGCTACAAAAAACATCGGCAGCAGCATATTACTTGACCTAATTGTACAATTTCTGCCTTCGCCTGATGAGCTTAGTGGTATCTCCGGCACTGATCCCAAAAGCGGGGATGAGACAGCACGCGATCCGTCTCCTGACGCCCCGATATCCGGCCTTGTCTTTAAGACCCTTACAGATCCCTATACAGGGCGTCTTTCCATTATCCGGGTCTATTCCGGCACGCTAAAACCTGACAGCTCGCTCTATAACTCCAACAAAGAAAAAACTGAGCGTTATGGTCAGATATTTGCCCTTGAAGGTAAAACACAAAAACCTTTGGAAGAGGCTGGACCCGGTGAGATAGTAGCAATAGCAAAGCTAAAGGAAACAGCCACCGGTGATACCCTTTGTGATCCTGCGAATGCGATAACCTATCCCTTTGTGGCTCTTCCCACGCCGGTCCTGACATATGCCCTCAAGCCCAGGAGTCGAGGAGATGAGGAGAAGATAACCCAGTCCCTCGCACGGCTCCAGGAGGAAGATCCCACAATTGATGTAAAACGCGATCAACAGACAAAGGAACTCCTGCTCTCAGGAAACGGGCAGATTCACATAGATGCCACTGTGGAAAAGATGGCAAGGAAATTCGGCGTGCAGGTGGACCTTGCTATTCCGCGTATTCCCTATCATGAAACCATAAAGACATCGAAAAAGGCCGTTATTTATCGACATAAAAAGCAGTCCGGCGGAGCAGGGCAGTTTGCAGAGGTCCACTTTGATATCTCACCACGCCCAAGAGGTAAGGGGTTTGAGTTTGAAGAGGCACTTGTGGGAATGAATGTCCCGAGAAATTTCGTTCCGGGAGTGGAAAAGGGACTAAGGGAAGCCACAGGGTCCGGTCCACTTGCCGGATACCCGGTTGTCGATGTAAAGGTGCGCTTCTATGACGGTAAATCTCACGAGGTTGATTCCTCTGAAATAGCTTTCAAGATAGCATCCATCAATTGTTTCAAAAAAGGCATGCTGGAGGCCAGGCCTACCCTGCTCGAACCCATTGTGAAACTCACCATAACTGTGCCTGATGATTCTGTTGGAGATATAATCGGTGACATAAACAGCAGACGGGGCAAGATTATGGGCATGGAACCAGGCCAAGATGGACAGGCCATTGTAGCAGTTGTTCCTCTGGCAGAGGTACAACGCTATATGCTGGATCTTAATGCCATGACCGCCGGCCGCGGAACATTTACCATGGAGCAATCTCACTACGAAGAAGT
>JAGGRV010000544.1 GCA_021159445.1 Deltaproteobacteria bacterium
CTTGTTTTCATTGGTACGCCAGGAGGGATTCGAACCCCCGACCTACGGATTCGTAGTCCGGCGCTCTATCCAACTGAGCTACTGGCGCATGTGTGGGCTCTTTATAATGGATCAGGTGTACTGTTGCAAGTCTTTGAATTGCTAATAATTGCCTGGTAAAAGTATTATGTGAATTGCTTGACCGACGGGCAGGCATTCCGAACAGGACACTTACTACAAGTTGGTTTCCTGGCCTTACATACCTGTCTCCCGTGGTTGATTAGGACATAAGTTATCTCACCCCAGTCTTTCTTTGGGACTATTGCCATGAGATCACGTTCTATCTTAATGGGATTGTCTTCCCTGGTCATGCCCAGGCGTTTAGCAAGGCGCCTTACATGGGTATCCACTGCTATACCGGCAATCACTCCATAGGCATTGTAAAGTACAATATTTGCTGTTTTTCTCCCTACACCGGGGATAGTAACCATTTTTTCCATTGTCCTTGGAAGCTCACCCTTGAAACGTTCCACAATGATCCTTGAAGCTGCTTTTATATTCTTGGACTTATTCCGGAAAAAACCTGTAGATCTGATAATTTCCTCCAGTTCTTCTATAGGGGCTTCAGACATGCTCCTGACATCTGGAAAACGCTCGAACAGAACAGGAGTTACCTGATTCACTCTAACATCAGTACACTGGGCTGAAAGGATGACTGATACAAGTAGCTGGAAAGGATTCGCGGACTTGAGGGCTATGTGGGCATCCCCATATGTGGCCTCAAGTATTTCTATTACATTCAGTATTCTGGCTCTCTCATTCATGATTATACCGAAATACCCCATCTGCTGTTTCAGTACTTAAAATCCGAATCCGTGATATAGTAAACTTATAGACATGCTCCAATCTCCTTCCTGAAAAATATGCTTGGAAGAAGATTATCATGTCCACATTTTAAAAAAACCAGGTACGCAAAAACCGGAAGAACCAAGAAACATCCGTATAGGGTAGTAAGTCAATCACTGTCATGCAAGTAGGGACGCCAATCTCCTATGGGCGATGCCAACGAAGGAAACTGGGGAGTTTCGGATCAGCTCATAGTACTCTGATGGCGGGAGAGCCGTCTACATGGAGAAGGGGCTGACGGTGGTATGTAGCTCATAAAAGAAATTAGTATGGTCAAAGATAAACAGAAAGATAAACAGAATGTTGTTGTCCTTGGGGCAAGCCCGAAGCCCAATCGGTACTCAAACCAGGCGGTACGCCTCCTCGTCCAACACGGACACCACGTCATTCCCGTCCATCCCGCAGTTGAAACCATTGAAGGCCTTCCGGTTTCACCCAGGCTGACCGACATCACGGACAACATTGATACACTCACTGTTTACGTTTCAGAAAAAGTGTCGTCTTTACTTGACAACGACATATTCCAGCTTAATCCTGCAAGAGTCCTGTTTAATCCGGGCACAGAGAATGCGTCTTTAAGAAAAAAACTAGAACGGCATGGAATTAGCGTCGAGGAAGCATGCACACTAGTGTTGCTGAAAACAGGGCAGTTCTAGAAAGCCCAATCAGGTAAGGGACGTATTTAATGATTCGTCTATATATTAACATACTTGTAGTATGTCTGCTTTCCGCGTGCCAGCCACCCTTCATGGATTCATCTCTTGGTAAATCAGGCTGCAGACGATGTCACAGCGTGGAGTTGGACCCTGCCCATGATATTGGCTGCATTGCCTGTCATCACGGGACGCCTGGAGGTTATACCCGCGCTCAGGCCCACAAGGGCTTGGTTCCCATGCCATCCCACCCGACCCGCATGGCCGGCGCCTGTGGAAGATGTCACGCTCAGGAGGTGACTACAGCCGGCTCTTCCAGTCATTTTACCCTGTCAGGTATGATAGGGGCGGTTTGGTCTGGTTTTTTCCCTGGTGAGCAGGTGCCGACTCTGCTGGAATTGCCCATAGAAGAGCCTCCTTGTACAGAAAGGGGACTTGTTTCGGATATGCTCAGGAGGAGGTGCTTTCGCTGCCACGTTTATTACCATGGCGACGATTACATGGGCACTACTCGCGGAACCGGATGTGCCGCATGTCATCTGAGAATCAAGGCCGAAGGGCCTTGGGATCACAGATTCCGCGGGAAAGTCCCGGATATTCGGTGCCTTTCCTGCCACTATGGGAATTTCGTTGGTTGGGACTACTACGGACGATTCGAGATGGACTTTGAAGATGATTTTCGTGTACCCCTGGTTGAGGGTGAGCACATTCAAAGACCCTATGGTATGGAGTGGCATGATATGACCCCTGATGTACACAAGACAGCAGGTATGGGATGTACGGACTGCCATCATTCAGGGCCGTGCGGTGGCAAGGAACGGGATGTAACTTGTACGGACTGCCACCTGGAAGATAAAACAGGACCTAATTCAGGACCGCCCATGGTCCAGAAACGTATTGGTCACAGGCCGGAAGACGTGGGCCTTGTTGCCTGTGCTGTTTGCCATGGGGTATGGGCTGTCCAGGACCGGGGAAGGTCTCTGATCAGACAGGATTTCCCGGATTATGATGACTGGAGTTACCTGGCGATCCAGGGCAGCAGTGAGGTCGAGGCCACTGTGAAGGCCTATGTTAATTTACCATATGAAGACTGGACTATACCCCGGATGCTTGACAAGATAACCGGCGAGTACCGGCAGGGTCTATGGTTTGAAAGTTTCACTGAAAGACGTTGGGGCCTTGTAGAATTGGGGGAGGATGCCTACGGACGTCTTACTGTTATTCGTCCTATCCTGGATCTCTCTCTGACTTATGTTGATTCCAGCGGTGTAGTGCGTTTTGATAATCTGCAGCCGAAAAATATAAATAACAATCTGGGTTCCGGGAATGTAACCCGCCCCGGCATTTCGTCTTTATGGCTTTCTTACTCGCCTCACACCATAGGTCCGGCTGATGCCTTCAGGACAATTTATGTGCGCTCCTGGTTAAATGGACTATTGAATTAGGAGCAAACCATGGCTAAAGTGAATCACTCACTTCTCTGGAAAGGATGAATCTCATCATGGATATTGAAATAGAGCTTTTGCCCGAATCAGAACGAAAAGATCTTCCCTCTTCTTCTAATCTGAGTTTCGGCAAACACCTTTCAGACCACATGTTTTTAATGGATTATAAGGCAGACACCGGCTGGCATAACGCGAGGATAGTGCCCTATGGTAACTTTTCTCTTGATCCGGCCTCAGCATGTCTGCATTATGGCCAGGCCATATTCGAAGGACTCAAGGCCTACAGTGGAAAGGATGACAAAATCAGGCTATTCAGGGCAGGGGAAAATATGGACCGGCTGAATCATTCAGCCTGGCGTATGTGTATGCCTCAAGTGGACAAGGATGAGCTCCTTCAAGCCATCAAGACCCTTATTCAGATAGAAAAACGTTGGGTGCCCGAGGCCAATGGCACATCTCTTTATGTGCGGCCGTTCATGATCGCTACTGAGGCCTTTTTAGGGGTGCGTCCTGCCAGAGAATATTTACTATCAGTAATATTGAGCCCGGTAGGGGCTTACTATGCCGAGGGTTTCAGTCCTGTAAAGATCTTTGTGACAGACAAGTACGTGAGGGCAGTATCAGGGGGCGTGGGAGAGGCCAAGACTGCTGGAAACTATGCTGCAAGCCTTATGGCCTCTGAGAAAGCGAAAGAACTTGGTTTTACCCAGGTACTGTGGCTTGATGCGGCAGAGCGACGTTATATAGAAGAAGTCGGGACGATGAACATCTTTTTCCTTCTGAAAGACGCCTTGGTCACACCTGAGCTGAGCGGAAGCATATTACCTGGTATTACCAGGGATTCAGTATTGCGCCTTGCCCAAGGCTGGGGGCTCAAAGTCGAAGAGAGGCCGATTACGATTAACGAAGTCCTTGAGAAAGTAAAGAACAAGGCCCTTAAGGAATGCTTTGGAACCGGCACAGCCGCAGTCATTTCGCCTGTAGGGGCCCTATATTATAAAGGTGAAAACTACTCCATTAACGGGGGCAAGACCGGAGATCTGGCCCAGAGACTCTTTGATGAGATTACGGGTTTGCAGTATGGGGAGAGAGAGGATGTATACGGCTGGATGGATATAATTTAGGCCCTACGGCCTTCATGGCAGTCTCTGTGTAACCCTGCACCAGCTCATCCATGAGTTCCTGGACCGAGACTATCTTGTTTACCCGCCACACGTTTGAGCCGCAAAATACAAAGCCCGATTTAATATTCCCTCTCTGGGCGTTTATAAGGGCCATACCTATGCAATAGGGTGTATCCGGATAGGTGCAGGTTTTGATACATTTGCATACGCATCGATGAGGTCTTTTTTCCCCTGCTTTGGCCTTCTCAATAAATTCACCCCTAAGGGCCCTTCCAGGCATGCCCACCGGGCTTTTGATTATGGTGACATCTTCCTTTTTCGCCTTGATGTACGCCTGCTTAAACTTATCAGATGCATCACATTCATGGGTAGCCACAAAACGCGTTCCCATCTGTACACCAGCGGCCCCCATCTGGATAAATTTGTAAATGTCCTCGCCTGTATATATCCCGCCGGCTGCGATTACAGGTATAGCCCGCCCCTCCCTCTGTTCAAAGGGTTTCACTGCCTCAATGACTTGGGATACAAGGTTTTCAATATAGTTTTCAGGGGAATCGATATCTTCTGCTTTGAAACCGAGGTGGCCTCCTGCCTTGGGGCCTTCAACAACAATGGCATCAGGGAGATGGGAGAAATGTAAATCCCATCTGCGGCAGATGATCCCGGCAGCCCGCCCTGAAGAAACAATTGGGACAAGCTTTGTGTTACAGCCTTCAGGTAAAAACCCAGGAAGCCTGAGGGGGAGCCCTGCTCCGCTAATGATGAGATCCGCCCCTGCCTTTACCGCAACGCGGACAGTCTCCTCGTAGTCATTAAGGGCAACCATTATATTGACTCCAATTATGCCATTGGGGGCCGCTTTCTTGGCTAAGCGGATTTGTTTTCCCAAAGCTCGGTAGGTGGCACCTTGAGGGTCTTTGTGAAAATCCGCTTCTTTCATACCAATAAGGACCGATGCTATAACGCCTATACCTCCGGCCCTGGCTACAGCAGAGGCCAGCCCTGCCATAGACACACCAACACCCATACCTCCCTGAATGATGGGAACAGGTGCGGTTACATCGCCTATAGTCAGTGGGGGGGGAGCATAAGTGGTTCTTTCAGTCATGGCTGCCATTTTTAGTCCCCTTGACAAAGGGCGTCAAGTGAATGAGAGTCTGTTTATCAATTTATGGTTTTCTTGACAAGGCATAATACGCATGATATCGATATCTCTCGCCTGATTTGATTGGTCAGTTTTCAAAAAGGGCCGTTAACTCAGTTGGCAGAGTATCTGCCTTTTAAGCAGAGAGTCGCTGGTTCGAATCCAGCACGGCCTACCAGAGTCCCCGTCGTCTAGTCAGGTCAAGGACACCGGCCTTTCACGCCGGCAGCACCGGTTCAAATCCGGTCGGGGACGCCATGTACATAAAGGGATTACAGACTATCTGTAATCCCTTTTTTATTTTAACTTCCGATGAAAACATCCCATCTGTGGTGTTGACTCAATTTTATTGTCGTGGCGATATACTGCTAATTACGCCTTATTCCTCAAGTTTTTCATTAATGATTTAAAATAAC